>NZ_JAHKRD010000017.1:0-131636 GCF_019345615.1 Shewanella sp. NKUCC01_JLK
AGCGTTCAATCTGAGCCATGATCAAACTCTTCAATTAAAGTTTTGTTGCTTCCGTCTTGCGACTTCAGCGGCTCAATGAATTCTACTGTTTTGATTCGCTTTGCTCACTAATAAGCATCGCGTTTCAATTCATACATTACTGTATATACATATTACTATGAACACTCAATCATGCTTCCCATTAAGGAGAATGACTTGAAAACATTGATTTAAATTTTTGACTGCCAACCCGAAGGCTAAGCAGTTTCGATTAACTCAACACCTGTGAGTGTCCACACAGATTTCTTGTTTTATCTTGTTAAAGAGCAACTCAACCTCGTAAGAGAAGGTGAGTACCACACTGAGCGTCGAACGCTTCCAGTTGGCTAGGGCTGCGTATTCTACGCATTTCCCGTTTCGCGTCAAGGAGTTTTTGCAAACTTTCTCAACACTCATCAATCAGTAAACTCATTAATGAACTGTCACATCAGGCTGCTTAACGCTGTCTGCCGTGTCAGTGGATGCGCATTATAGGCAGCAGAGGATTTTGTGCAAGGGCTTTTTTAACAATCTCCGCCAAGCGAATAAATAACCATCAAACTGCAGAAATATACTGCAACACTAAGCAATATCGCTGTTTGGGTTGATAAGTCTGGCAGAAAAAATCGCCTATTGCTGGGATTTTAATAGATTGAATGGGCATAAACAGAAGTTGATAGCGATTTTTCGCTATATCTATCAGCAAACCTCTAAAAACGTTATGCCCTGTGTGATGTCTTACTCTTATTTACACCTAGCTAATGATAAGCAATGCTCAAAAGAACGAGCCCTAAGATTTATGCTCTTCTTGTTTCTCTTTCTCGAGATCTGTAACGACTTGAGTTTGTGCAGCGGCTTGGGCCGAGGGAACCGTTTCGACATTCGCCACGACATCATCTCCTACAACATGTGCGACTTTGAGTTTTCTCACGGTTCGAATCGTAATGATTGGGCCTGAAATCGCATATAAGTAGAAGCCGACACATAAGATCAATGCAGGTTGAACTGACACCACCACAAATACACCGACGACCAGTAAGATCACGATAAAGTTAACCTTGCCACGCCAGTCAATTTCTTTAAAGGAGTGATAGCGGAAATTGCTGACCATCAGTAAACCGGTTGCCGCAGTCACAAGGGCCGCAATCCAACTGATGTTTCTTCCATCGAGACTATATTGATTACCAAGCCAAATACTGCCAGCAATAACAGCGGCGGCAGCCGGACTAGCGAGACCTTGAAAATAACGCTTATCGGCAACGCCAACTTGCGTATTAAATCGAGCGAGCCTGAGTGCCGCACCTGCACAATAAATAAATGCCGCCAACCAACCAATTTTACCTAAGTCGGCTAATGCCCAATTGTAGGCGAGTAGTGCTGGCGCCATTCCGAAGGACACCATATCGGCCATACTGTCGTATTCGGCACCAAAATCACTTTGGGTATTAGTCAGTCTTGCCACTCGGCCATCGAGCCCATCACAAATCATGGCAATAAAAATGGCTATCGCTGCGGCTTCAAAGTTAGCATTCATGGAAGCAATTACGGCATAAAAACCAGAAAACAAACCCGCTGTCGTAAAAAGGTTCGGTAATAAATAGATACCTTTATTCTTTACTGTTTGATTTGAAGAATTTTGCATACACTTATTACGCTAGTTCAGTGAAGAGAAGTTAGCTTTCAAGATAACATATTTTATTATCATGTCGATGAGAGACCAGTTAGGGATAATTTCGATGTTAAAAGTGAACATGTTCAGAACAATACTTTATCGATGGCTCTGGCTCGGCCTTTTCATTGGCCCCGTTTCTGCGGGCGTTATTTATACTTGGGTCGATGAAAATGGGGTGACACATTACAGCCAACAAGCCCCGCAACAAGAAAACATCAAAGCAGAAAAGCTCTACAGTGAAGATTTAGAGCAGGCGAAAGTGGGTTTTATCGCGCCGATAAAGAAAGTTGAGCCAACTGCTGAAGCCAATGAATTAGAAAAGTCAGCTGCGCTGATTAAAGAAAAAGACGCCAAACAGGCTAAATCCATTTGTGAGAGTGCAAAACACAATTTAGAAATACTCACTACGCATACTAAGCTTATCCGCCAAACTTCCGATTCGGGTGAATCTGTCGCTATGACTGAAGAAGATCGCCAAGCCTCGATTGCCCAGCAGCAGGAAAGAATCAAACTCTTCTGTGATAAGAAGTAGCCAAATTTACTATGCCACTACATTAATGAACAACGATTAAGCTGATGCAATAAAAAAGGAGCCGAGTTAAAAACTCGGCTCCTTTCGTTTTAGTGCTTGAAGCGGGAGCTATACTGACTAAAACAGCGCTATCTCTTATTGCAAGATAGTTTATTTCAAGCTCGTTCATTCAAGAACGCTTATTTCAGTTCGCCTATGTCAACATATTCTACTTCAAGCTTGCGATTAACGTATCGCATTCAAACAAAACACTAAGTTACTAGCTACGGGTTATTGCTCGAACACTAACTCGCCACCCGCACAGCTGACCTTGATCGGTTTACCCGGTAACAAGTCACCACGCAGTAATTTCTGCGCCAGCGGGTTTTCGACTTCTTGCTGCAATGCCCGTTTCAACGGTCTTGCACCATACACAGGATCGAAACCAATTTCCGCAATCAGTGATAATGCGTCGTCGGTGATCTCCAATGTATAGTCCTTTTCAGCCAAACGTTGGCGTAAGGAAGCAATTTGTATCGAAGCAATACGCTTGATATTGGCAGCATCCAATGGATGGAACACCACAGATTCATCGATACGGTTTAAAAACTCGGGTCTGAAACTGTGAGTGACCACATTCATTACCGCCGCTTTCATCTCTGCATAGGTCACTTGACCAAATCCTTCTTGGATAATGTCGGAGCCTAAGTTCGAGGTCATGATAATCACTGTATTTCTAAAATCGACAGTACGACCTTGACCATCGGTTAAGCGTCCATCATCAAGCACTTGCAGTAAGATGTTAAACACATCGGGATGCGCTTTCTCGACTTCGTCGAGCAATATCACTGAATAAGGTTTGCGACGAACGGCTTCTGTTAAGTAACCGCCCTCTTCATAACCTACGTATCCAGGAGGCGCCCCCACTAAACGCGATACTGAGTGTTTCTCCATAAACTCAGACATATCAATGCGCACTAAAGCCGATTCGGTATCAAATAAGAACCTCGCCAGTGATTTACACAGCTCAGTTTTACCTACACCCGTTGGGCCTAAGAACAGGAACGAACCAATCGGGCGATTTGGATCCGCCAGACCCGCGCGGCTACGACGAATCGCATTCGCGACCGCATCAACGGCTTCGTTTTGGCCGATCACTCGTTCATGCAGCGCCACTTCCATTTGCAGTAATTTTTCGCGCTCGCCTTCAAGCATTTTCGATACGGGTATTCCCGTCGCTTTCGACAATACTTCGGCGATTTCGAACTCAGTTACCTTGTTACGCAATAACGTCATGTCCTGCATTTCGGCTTGCGATGCCAAATCGAGCTGTTTTTCAAGTTCAGGAATACGACCGTATTGCAGCTCAGACATCCGAGTTAAATCACCCGCACGACGCGCCACTTCTAAGTCCATTCGAGCCTGTTCGAGATCGGCTTTTATGTGCTGAGTGCCCGCTAATGCGGCTTTTTCTGTACGCCAGATTTCGTTCAACTCTGAAGCTTTCGCTTCAACGTCACGTAATTCCTCTTGCAGATGGTCAAGCCTGCGACGACTCGCCTCATCATTTTCTTTGGCTAACGCTTGCTCCTCCAGTTTGAGCTGGATAGCACGACGTTCGAGCCTGTCGAGTGACTCAGGTTTTGAGTCCATTTGCATACGGATACTCGATGCCGCTTCATCGATCAAATCGATCGCTTTATCGGGTAACTTACGGTCCGACACATAACGGTGCGACATGGTCGCTGCCGCCACAATCGCCGGATCGGTAATTTCCACATGGTGATGCAGCTCGTAACGTTCTTTCAGTCCACGCAAAATGGCGATGGTGTCTTCAACGCTTGGCTCATCCACCAGCACTTTTTGGAAACGACGTTCAAGCGCCGCATCTTTTTCAATATACTGACGATACTCATCAAGCGTGGTCGCGCCCACACAATGCAAGTCACCACGCGCTAACGCAGGTTTAAGCATGTTACCCGCATCCATTGCGCCCTCACCTTTACCGGCGCCGACCATAGTATGCAGTTCGTCGATGAAGAGGATCACTTGACCTTCTTCCTGTGACAACTCATTAAGTACCGCTTTTAAACGTTCTTCGAACTCACCGCGATATTTAGCGCCCGCAATCAATGAGCCCATATCGAGGGATAAAACGCGCTTATTTTTAATGCCCTCGGGGACTTCACCATTAACGATACGCTGGGCAAGTCCTTCAACAATCGCCGTTTTACCCACACCCGGTTCACCGATAAGGACGGGGTTATTTTTACTGCGACGTTGTAACACTTGGATCGTACGACGAATTTCATCGTCACGGCCGATCACAGGATCTAACTTGCCTTGTTCAGCTCGCTCGGTGAGATCGATAGTAAACTTCTTCAACGCTTGGCGTTGATCTTCAGCGTTCGGATCATCCACTTTTTGGCCGCCGCGCATTTGTTCAATGGTTTGTTCCATCAACTCTTTGGTCGCGCCGGCTTTTTTCAGCGCTTGCGCAAGGGCATCGGCACCTTCTAACGCAGCTAATACAAATAATTCGCTAGAGATATATTTGTCTTTACGCTTTTGCGCCAATTTATCACACAGGTTTAATAAACGGATTAAACCTTGGGATAATTGCACATCGCCGCCCGTACCTTCGACTTGAGGTAAGCGTTCCAGCTCTTGACTCAAGAGCGATCGCAGTGCACTCACTCGAATACCAGCTTGGGTCAATAAGGGATGGATTGAACCTGAATCTTGGTTCAACAATGCCATCATCAAATGCAGCGGTTCAATAAACTGATGATCACGCCCAAGTGCGAGTGACTGGGCATCAGAGATGGCAAGCTGAAATTTATTGGTCATACGATCGAGTCGCATACAGCCTCCTAACACTCATATAGTAGAGATATGCCAATCCACAAGACATCTTGCCAATTTAGTGGCTTTAAAATCAGTACCGCTAATGGAGAGATCTAAATAGGATTGGTATTACATTTCGTTAGTTAAAAGATGGGGGCTATTTAGCCAAATTCAAGCGAATAACGCGCAAATAAATACAAACTGTAGGGGAATTAGCTTAAGACTTAAGCCAGATCAATGAAGCCATGCGTCCCGTCACCTTATCGCGACGATAAGAGAAGTAATCCGTGTCGCTGACTGTGCAGATATCTGCGCTATAAATAGGGTTTATCCCGAGTAAACTCAAGCGTAATTTAGCCAAGCCAATAATATCGGCAAGATACTTGTTACCACTTGGAATAAAACACGCTGCCGACTGCGGATGTAAAGTACAAAAAGCTTGCTGTACTTCAACGCCGACTTCAAATTTTTGTGGGCCAATAGCCGGGCCGAGGTAGGCAATCAACTCATCCATAGGTGAACTAAACTGCGCCGCGGTGGCCTCAATCACGCCATCACATAAACCACGCCAACCGGCATGGGCCGCAGCCACTTCGGTTCCCGCTTGATTACACAACAACACAGGTAAACAATCGGCAGTCATTATAGCGCAAACTTGGCTAGCCGTTCGGCTGTAACAGGCATCGGCAATCGGTGTATCCACAGCAGGAGCTAAGCTCAGCGCATCTAAATTAAGCACATGAGTACCATGCACTTGCTCGAGCCAGACAGGCTCAGCGGTTAACGCTAATTGTTTGCAGAGTAATTCACGATTAGCCATCACCAACTCTGGCGCATCACCGACATGCAGTCCAAGATTCAGACTGTCATAAGGATGCACGCTCACACCGCCATGACGATTTGTCATAGCGATGCTGACATTAGCGGGAACAGGCCAATCGTGATTAAACACTTACAAATACTCGATCGGATGCTCGACCGTGTCTTGACGCAGTGCTTTCGTCAAAATCACCATGTCTTCAGGAATTGGCGCGTGCCAGCTCATGATTTCACAACTCACAGGATGCGCTAATTCAAGACGCACTGCGTGCAGAGCTTGGCGCTTGAAGTTTTTCAGAATATCAAAAAACTCTGGGCTGGCCCATTTCGGCGGTTTTGGACGACCACCATACACAGGATCGCCCACTAATACGTGGCCAATGTATTCCATGTGCACACGAATTTGGTGAGTACGGCCAGATTCAAGGCGCAATCTTAGACGAGTGTGATTACGGAATTTTTCCGCCACACGATAATGCGTCACAGCTGGTTTACCTGAGTGATGCACCGCCATATGAGTACGTTTCGTTGGATGACGACCAATCGGCTCATCAACAGTACCGCCACCTGTCATAGTCCCCATCACAATCGCTTCGTATTCACGAGTGATTTCACGGGCCTGCAAGGCGGCAACTAAATGGGTTTGCGCTTCAACGGTTTTGGCTACAACCATTAAACCTGTAGTATCCTTGTCCAGACGGTGCACAATACCAGCACGTGGTACATGCTCAATATCGGGACAATGGTGCAATAGTGCATTCATCAAAGTGCCATCGGCATTGCCAGCACCAGGGTGAACCACGAGTCCCGCTTGCTTGTTGATCACAATAATGTCGTCATCTTCATAGACGATATCCAGATCAATGGCCTGTGCCGCTGCGTGAACTTCTTCTTCAAGAGTGGCATCTATGAGTATCTGTTGCAGCTCATAAACTTTCTCTCGGGGCTTATTAACGACAACGCCGTCAACATAAACTGCATCAGATAGGATCCATTCCTTGATGCGCGTGCGCGAGTAATCTGGGAACAACTCTGCTAGGGCCTGATCTAATCTCAGTCCAGTTTGTGTTGCCGAAATCTCGCTTTTTAGATTAATCTCTTGTGTCATAGGAACCGTATCCCCATTTAGGGGTCAAAAAATGTGTGCTATCTGTTACAATCGGATGTTTTCTATTTTATAGTGAAATGGAAAAATTCTTAACTACAACTTAAAAAGAATTGAATTCAAGTATGTATAAATTTTCCAAAGGCGTTACCTTAGTCCTATTTTCACTAGCGTTATCAGCCTGTAGCAGCAGCCCTGATGATAACGATATTGCCGCCAAAACGTCACCTGATGTACTTTATACTCAGGCAAGAACCTCTATGGAGCTTGGCAATTACTCTAAAGCTGTCCGTTCTTTGGAAGCGTTAGACTCACGCTTCCCCTTCGGACCTCACAAAACTCAAGTCCAGTTAGACCTGATATATGCTTACTATAAAATGGACGATGTCGCTTCTGGTATTGCGAACATAGACAGATTTATCCGTCTTAATCCAACTCATCCAGATGTAGACTATGTGTTCTATATGCGCGGTTTAGTGAACATGCAAGCCGACAATTACATGTTCCACGACATGCTTAATATCGACCGAACCGATCGTGACCCTAAAAATGCTCAAGATGCTTTCAAAGATTTTGATCGTCTAATCAAAACCTACCCTAACAGCAAATATGCCGCCGATGCGCAAAAACGCATGTTAGCGTTGAAGAATCGCTTAGCAAAATATTCAATTCAAGTTGCCGAGTATTATCTCAAGATGAATGCATGGAGCGCCGCAGCAATCCGAGCACAATCTGTAATGGAAACATACCCTGGCACCCCTTCAAATGAACGGGCATTAGAGATAATGATAGAAGCTTATGGCGAATTAGGTCAGAGCAAGCTGAAGCAAAACGTGCTCATGGTAATGCAAGCTAACTTCCCAAACAATGAAATCTTATCAAACTAACCGAGAATGCCCCTTTAATAGGGGCATTTTTTTGCTTGGTCACCCTAATAAGCCATAAATAGATAACGCTAAGTTCTCAGTGTAGATAGTGGTTTGGCTATTTTTACATCCTCAATACCAGTACAAATGACACTTTCGTGTGAATCTTATCCAACTGAGTCACTTTTTCTGTTATTTAGTAAAAATCTATTGACTCAAAACCCGAAAAGCCTTTAAATTGCGCCCGTCGCCCGAATAGCTCAGTCGGTAGAGCAGAGGATTGAAAATCCTCGTGTCCCTGGTTCGATTCCGGGTTCGGGCACCATCTTTAAATGGGTTGCGATAGCGACTTATGTTAGAGAACTGCGATAGGTACAGTGCAGGTGTGGTGGAATTGGTAGACACGCCAGCTTCAGGTGCTGGTGCTCGCAAGGGCGTGGAGGTTCAAGTCCTCTCACCTGTACCAAATTGCAGTTCAAAAGTTAAGATTCGCAGTGTTAAGATTGTCAATTCGATGAAATATCGAATAGCCATGCAGATGTGGTGGAATTGGTAGACACGCCAGCTTCAGGTGCTGGTGCTCGCAAGGGCGTGGAGGTTCAAGTCCTCTCATCTGTACCAACATTTAAACCTCGCCAAGCGAGGTTTTTTTGTATCTGAAGCAAAATAAATTTTCTGTAACTCTCCCCTCTTTCCTCAGATTTGCTATACCTATTGTTACAGACTCATCATAGGGATAGATAGAGTTCTGCCTAAAGGACTCTTTAGTTCACTGAGGCTATCCATATGAACGGTTTACAAATAAAACAAAAAATGTTTATCGGCATTCTGGTTCCCCTTTTAATGCTAATGACGATTGGTTTTCTCGCCATTAATATGATGGGTAAAATTGAATCGGGTGTTGAACGTATCTATGGCGATAGAGTTGTGCCACTAGACGATTTAAAAGTGATTGCTGATAAGTACGCGGTCGATGTTATCGATGCGGTCAATAAGGCGAACGCGGGTGGTTTCACCGCCTCCCAAGCAGCTGAAGCGCTAGACAGTGCCAAATCTACCATTACCCAGCATTGGCAAAAATACTTAGCCACTGAACTTACCTCAGAAGAATCCCGACTCGTAAAACAAGCCGAAGTGCTGTTCTCACCCGCGAATCAACAGATTGACACTCTGGTCTCACGCTTAAGAGGATTAAATGGTGATGTATCAAGCCAATTATCGGCCAATATCCTGCCGCTTTACCAAGTAATAGACCCCATCAGTAACCAAATATCTGAACTGATTGCACTGCAAATTCGCGTGGCAGGCGAAGAAAAAGATCGTGTGAATGCCATTTACCAATCTTCAATCACTATTTTTGTAGCATTAGCCTGTGCCGCCATGATTATCAGTATTGTGATTGGGCTCTGGGTCAATCGCAGCGTGATGAACCCTATTAATGACATTCTCAGTAAACTTAAGCTGATCCATCAAGACTCAGATCTTACCGTCAAATTCACTACTTTTAATCACGATGAGCTAGGACAAATATCCACTAGCCTCACCCAAGTTATTGAACACTTGCGGGGCATTCTTCATTCGATTGCCGAAGCGGCAAATACCGTTAATAGTTCAGCAAATGAGTTAAGTAGCTTCACGCAGGCAACCAATAAACGTATGCAACAGCAGCAAGCTGAAACGGAGCAAACTGCAACGGCCATGAATGAGATGACGGCAACGGTAGCAGAAGTCGCCCAAAGCGCATCTGCGGCGGCAGATTCAGCCAAAGATGCCGATACCTATGCCGCCAATGGCAATAATATTGTGATGCAATCGATTAGCAGTATGGCGCAATTATCTGATCAAATTCAAAAAACGGCACAAGTCATTGGATTTCTGTCTAATGAAAGCCAAAATATCGGCCGCGTACTCGATGTGATAAAAAGCATTGCCGAGCAAACCAATCTATTGGCATTAAATGCCGCCATTGAAGCGGCCCGTGCGGGGGAACAAGGCCGCGGCTTTGCTGTCGTTGCGGATGAAGTGCGGACCCTTGCGCAGCGCACCCAAAAGTCTACCCAAGAAATTGAGGCCATGATTGCCACACTACAACAAGGCGTTAAAGAAGCAGTTAACGCTATGGAAATAGGTATAAATCAAGTAGATGATGCTAATGATAAAGCTAATCAAGCAGGCCAAGCACTGAAAGAAATCGTCTCCTCAGTAGATAGCATCACAGAACTTAATACTCATATTGCGACCGCTGCCGAAGAACAAAGTAGCGTTGCCGAGAGCATTAATCGCAGTATTATTGCCATCAGCGATATTGCAGAACATTCCACCTCATCGGCGGCTGAATTAAGTGAATCTGTGGTTAATTTAACTAAACTCGCCAACAGTATGCGCAATCAAGTGAGTGCATTTAAACTCTAAGTCAAAAAACAACACCATGACTGCAATAAGCTTTGCTGTTGCAGTTAACCTCCACCATTACCTCTGTAATACATTGAAATAATATATTTATTTATCATTTCCCTATCTCATACCCGCTTTGATAAAGCACTTCAAATGACCTTAATCACGCTTATCGGTAGCACGAATTGCGATCATCACTATTGATCCAAATCAAATAGATCTTTAAACTTATTTAACATTCATAATATTTACACGTTAAGGATTTTCTATGTTGGACAGCCGTACAATCCAAGTTATCAAGAGCACTATCCCCTTACTCGAATCCGCAGGCCCTGCGCTGACGACCCATTTTTATGAACGTATGTTCAAACATAATCCTGAACTAAAAGATGTATTTAACTTGGCACACCAGCATTCTGGTGGCCAGCCTGTTGCCCTGTTCAACGCCGTCGCGGCTTATGCTAAAAATATTGAAAACTTAGCGGTGCTAAGTTCGACTGTCGAGCGCATTGCCCAAAAACATACAGGCTTTCTGATCAAGCCTGAGCAATATGCGATCGTCGGCAGCCACTTATTGGCCACCCTTAAAGAGTTAGGCGGCGGTGCAGTAACAGAAGAAGTATTAGAAGCTTGGGCGCAGGCCTATGGATTTTTAGCAGATATATTTATTCAACGAGAAGCTCAAATTTATCAGGAACATGCAGAACAAGATGGCGGTTGGGTGGGTGAGCGTCAGTTTATCATTAGCGCGAAAAAGACTGAGTCCACAGTCATTACCTCCTTCATATTGACGCCCGAAGATGGTAAGCCAGTTAAAGATTTCATTCCCGGCCAGTACTTAAGTTTGAAGCTAAAACATCCCAATTTAGCATATGAAGAAATCCGCCAATATTCCCTATCCGATGCGCCGAATGGCAACAGTTACCGCATCAGTGTGAAACGTGAATTAGGTGGCCAAGTGTCTAATCTGCTACACGATACCATGCATATCGGTGACAAAATTGCAGTTATGCCGCCGGCGGGAGATTTTATCTTAGAAGTCGGGGCGGACATCCCCGTAGTGCTCATTTCAGCTGGAGTGGGTCAAACACCGATGAAAAGCATGTTGAATCAATTGATCAAGTTGCAACATCCAAGTGCTATTACTTGGCTACATGCCTGTGAGCAAGGTGATGTACATGGCTTCAAACAGGCTATTCACACCAAGCGGCAGCAACATCATAATCTGAAGAGCCATGTTTGGTATCGCAAGCCGAGTTCAACCGATGTGGTTGGTACAGATTATGATTTCGAAGGACAAATGGAATTAAGCAAAGTCGCAGATCAACTGCTTCCCCATGCACGTTACTATTTCTGCGGGCCTATTGGATTCATGTCAGCCATCAAGCAACAATTACTCGCTCTGGGTGTCTCAGCTGAAAACATGCACTATGAAGTATTCGGCCCCCACGCCGATCTCTAATCCCATGTCACGGGCTTGGGACACTTGACTCTCAAGTCCATTTTTATATTTAGAATCCGCAGAATAATGGCTAATAAATTGAAGTGCCCTATGTCTCTAAGCTACCGGTTTACAGTGGATAGAAGCCACTTCTGCGGCAGTCAGCATACGACTTTCGCCCGACGCCAGAGCTTCATCCAACACAATATCACCTATTGATAATCTATGTAGACCAACAACTGGGTTTCGAAAGCGACCAAACATCCGCTTAATTTGATGGTACTTACCTTCCTTTAAAGTCACTTCAGCAACATGATCAGCAAGGATCACCAATTTAGCAGGCTGAGTCATTATATCTTCAAAGCTGAAATACATACCTTCGGCAAATGCGGCGATATATTCTTCAGTTAATGGATTAGCTAAGGTAACGCGATACACTTTATCGACCTTATGCGTCGGTGACATTAGTGCATCAGACCAGCGGCTGTCATTGGTCAGTAATAACAAACCCGAAGAATTTAAATCTAGTCTACCCGCGATATGTAACTCATCACGGACTTCGCAATCGAGCAAATCAATCACGGTTTTATGCTGAGTATCTTTAGTCGCGCTCACCACGCCAATCGGCTTATGCAACATCAAATAAACTGGCGTGTTGGCCTGTAATATTTGCCCATCGAGTTGGATGTGAGAAAACTCATCCACTTGCCTATCCATGTCCTTCACTATCAATCCATCGACACGAACTCGGCCCAAGAGTAACAATTCACGCACCGCTTTACGGTGAGTGTGTAACTGGGTACAAAGATAACGATCGAGTCGGCCGCGCTTAGACTGCATAACACCACAAATGACGAAATATGAATGGGATAGCCATTCTAGCAGGATGCGAGTTCAGGTCATAGCGAGCCAATATCGTAAGCATCACAGAGGTTATTTAGAGCAAAATTAGCTCAAACTAGGCAAAATTTGTTAAGCTAGGCGTTCAATTCATCTTATTGTGAGTGGTTACCGCATCAAAAACTTATCTGCAAGTCCCGTTATGATACGTTCGAACCTGCTATTTTTAGCCTTGTTTTTAGTGATACTCGCGAGCTCATTCTTCACTCAAGCGAGCGATGCAGTAAATCCCCCTGAAGCGCCTCAACCTTTCGCCATCCATGATAAACCGCTGATAGAGCGCTACGTCTTCGATGAACTCAAATCCCTCAGATACGATCAACAGGATCTTGAGCGGCGCCTCACCATAGATATCACAGATCGCGAACTGGCCGTTGCCGACAAGTCGATGAATTACGCCAATGTCACTGTCACTTACTTCTTTTATATGATCGCCGGCGTCGCCTCTTTAGTTGCCTTTATCGGCTGGCAATCCCTACGGGAAATCAAGACACATACCGCCAAACTGGCCGCGAATCAGCTGCAGAGTATTGCCGAACAATACGAAGAAAAGTTCAAATTACTCGAGCAAGAACTCAAGCATAAGAGTCGTACTATCACGGATAATAATCGTGAAATAGAAGTGATTAATGAAATTCATAATCTGTGGCTACGTGCCCAAAGTGCCCAGACTCCCGAACAAAAAATTGAAGTCTACGATGAAATCCTCACGATTCGACCTGGAGACTTGGAAGCGCTGACCTACAAGGCCGATGCCGCAATGGAAATGCGCGAATTTAATTGGGCACAAAGCCTATGTAATCGTGTTTTGGAAGTTGACCCAACTAACGCCCATGCTTTTTATCAAAGAGCCTGCGCCTTTGCGTGTTTAGGTGTTGAAGATAGAGCAATTTCTGATTTGGAACGCGCTATCCATAACAGCGCATCCTTCAAAGAGCTAGCGTTGGATGAAGCTGATTTCTCACAACTTAAAGGGCATCCTCGCTTCGAAACCTTATTGGCCTATCACGAACCTGATAAGCCCTAAGCTCCGAGGTTTAAGCCCAGAACGAATGCTTAATATATAGTGTTAGCGTTCAGTAACGTTTTATCCCACAGATAAAACGCCTCAAACGAGCAACTTAAGTACACTACTAGGCTATCGTCGCAACTTTAATTGCCTCAATCTTATATGCACAGCGGCGAGCACCTTCGATGATATGTTCTTCGCGGCTCACCACGGCAATATCAGCGAATAACTGCTGGAAAAGTTGCAACTCAGAGCGGCAAAAGTTCAAACATTTAGTCGCTGCGGTGCAGATTGGACAATGATTTTCGAGTAAAAAATACACGCCATCGATGTGTTCCATGGTCGCCATATAACCTTCGTTCGAGCGTAATTTCGCAAGTATGGCCAAACGTGTCGGAATATCAGTAGCACCTTCCATTGCCGCACGATATTGGACTAACGCACTTTGCTCCCTGTGACCGATAAGCTTATCCAAGCCTTGGTCGCCAAAGATCATTTTTACCGAGTCAATTAGCTGTACCGTCAATTCCTCATGGCGATCGGCAAAGTGAGTACGGCTTTGTTCGGTCAATCCCCAATAACGTGTTGGGCGACCGCGACCTTCAACTCGATCCTCAATATCCACATCACCCATATCTTCCAAAGCCTGAAGATGTTGACGCACCCCCATAGTCGTTAACGCCAATTCCTCCGCTAAGGTTTTAGCGGTAAGCGGGCCATGCAACTTGAGTAATTGAATAATCTTATCAGTAGTTTTCATTGAGTCTCCCGATTTCAGCCGAAGCATTATCTCCCAATCTCCGCGGCTTTAACAGATTAAATAAACTTTTTTATTTACTTTATCCTTTACAATATTAAATAAAGCAATTACCTTACAAATAATTTATAAACAAATAGGTTTACTTAATGAAATTACTCATCATCAGCACCAGCCAAAGACCCGATTCACAAAGTGCTAAAGTCGGTCGTTATATCGCGGAAAGCAGTTTCTCATCTCCCCACAACATGGGTTACGACACGATACATCACTTAGAACTATGCCTGTTTAATCTGCCCTTTTGGGATGGAGAAGAAGACAACAAAGGTGAACACTGGCCCGAAATAGAACACAGAGTCGATGAAGCCGATGCGCTAGTGCTGATCACCCCGGAATGGGGCGGCATGGCATCACCATTACTGAAGAACTTTTTGTTGATGTGTACTCGCGAAGAAACCGCCCATAAACCCGCCTTATTAGTTTCAATATCGGATGGTATTAGCGGTACCTACCCTATCGTTGAAGTGAAGATGAATGCCCTTAAAAACAATAAATTAGTGCCCATACCCGATCACTTAATCATCCGAAATGTCAGCCATGTACTCAATGCAATCCCTGAGAGTGCCCGCGATATCGCGCTTAGGGAAAGAGTGCAATACAGCTTATATATGCTGCATCAATACGCCCAAGCATTAGCCCCCATTCGTGAACAACATGCCAATCAAGCGTACCCAAAACAGCAGGAATACTGTTACGGTATGTAAGCGGCTTGAGATTTTAACCACCAGCAACAGACTAAAATCATTACAAGGAACGCATTATGATTCATTTAGAGCATATCAATTTAGTGGTAGACGACATCCCCGCAGCACTGCGCTTTTATCAAGCGGCTTTTCCCCATTGGCGTGTTCGCGGTGGCGATAAAGGCACTTGGTACGGCAAACCCCGTAATTGGATTCATTTTGGCGATGATTATCAATACATTGCTTTTAGTGACAATGGTGAAGGTGAAAACCGCGATTTGGCTGGTCATCAAATTGGACTGGCGCATTTTGCCTTTGTGACCGACAACTTAGATGCTGTGATAGCAAGACTGACCCAAGCAGGTTTTCCTATTGCCAAAGATGGCATGGAAGATCCCTATCGACGCAATATTTACTTCTTCGATGCCCATGGCTTTGAAGTGGAATTTGTGGAGTATTTAACTGATATTCCAAAGGAACGAAATCGCTATTAGTGCCATTTGCTATTAGCGTAAATCGGTTATTAGCGAGAAGTTGCCAGCAGCTGCTAACCGCGCGAATTGGACTGAGTGTTAGGTGCTAGGTGCTAGGTGCTAGGTGCTAGGTGCTAGACACTATTCGCTTCGCTCGGATTGTTGCTGCGCCACTATGGCCGAATCCTTATGGGCATAAAAGTGGAGTCTAAACTGAGTATCTTCGGTCATTAGCTCCACTTTATGCCAATATTCAGGATGTGAAATGGCGGTTTCACCTGCGCGAATAATAACTTCTTTATCTAATTCGCCCCTGCTACCCGTATAGCCATAAAACTTTAAGCTGCCCGTTAACACTTGGATCTGCCCATACACGCCAGCCTTAGTATTGTGCATATGAAGCAACATTTTAGGGACGTTGTCATGGTTGAAAACCGGCGTTGATTTGTAATTTACAAAATCTTTGGGGACTAAGGCCATGATGTTTGCACTCCTTGTGTCAAATCACGAAAATCGAACAATGCTTACGGCAAGACTAATATAGCCGTTGCCGTATTTCTGTCCAACTCATATCTTGACCTGTATTAACGAGCGGGTTTGAACGTCGAATTTGAAAACACCAAAGTGCTCATTCATGCTTGCAATAGCAAGGTTAGTTACTTTCATCACTGTAATCGCTACACTAGCCCGCATTAAGTGCCACCTCAATTAGATGACATGATGCCAACGCCCTATTCATACTCCACAACGTATATTTTAGATAAAGCCCATTTCGATGAATGCTATACGCAATCAGTGGTACCAGATCCCACGCTCAAACCTTACTACAAAGCGATTGGATTAACCCTGATAGGTATCGCGCTTATTTTCACCGATATTAGCCTTTATTTAGCTTACTTTTTTGTTGGGTTAGGTGTTATCGAAGCGCTCAATGTGAAGTATCACAAAGCATGGTGGTTGATGCGTCAGATGATGAGTAAAGCGGCCAGCAATGAGGTCACACTCACTATTGATGAGCAAGGGATTCATACTCAATCTATGTCTGTGACCAGCCAAATTTTATGGACCGAGATTTACCGGATTAAAGAAACTGAAAAAGGCTTCTTGATTACCCACAAAGCAGGCACGAGTTATGTTTCTCTCCGTAGCTTAGATGAAGCAGCTGTGGCCTATATTAAAACTAAAATCTAGTACAGCTAACACCCATAAAAAAGGCTGATCTTCATCAGCCTTTTTTACAACTCTGCATTGCTGAATCGTTACTTTTTCAATTCACCAACCGGTAAAATCGTACGGCCATACTCATTATTAAGCACCTGTGCCATCGCAAAATAAATCGCACTCGCACCGCAAAGTATCCCTTCAAAGCCCGCAATAGTGCCAATCAAGGCGCTACCCGTAAAATCACGCGCCGCCAGCAGAAAAAATAAGATAGTTAAAGAAGCAAACACAAACTGTTTGGCTCTTGGATAACGCAAAGAACCCACAAACATAAATGCCGTGAATATGCCCCAAAGCGTTAAATACCAGCCCATAAAATACGTTGGACTCGCCGCAATGCCAGCATTAGGCATTAAAATGAGGCCCACTAGCGTTAACCAAAACAAACCGTATGAGGTAAATGCCGTCGTACCGAAAGTATCGCCGCGCATGAAACACATAATCCCCACAATTACTTGACCAATGCCGCCGTAAAAAATCCCCATGGCTAAGATCATAGAATCAATAGGGAAATATCCCGCATTATGAATGTTTAACAAAATTGTTGTCATACCAAAGCCCATTAAACCTAATGGCGCTGGATTAGCCAGTTTTGTAGACACAGAGTTCCCCTAGAGAAAAATCAATAATTCAATAAAAATCAATAGCATTTACCATTAATCTTATACACGCGCACCTGCGAGAGCGGCGCATTCTAGAGGATAGCTATAATCTTAGCAATGTAATCATCAAAAACAAACGAACACACAAAAATAAACAATAAAAACATAAAGTTAAAATAATAAACTGTAAAATAAAATTTAAACTAAAAAACACATAAAAATTAATTCTTTTTAATTCAATATTCTAGAAAAAAACGGCCTACAACATGCGTCATATCTCATTTTATATGACTTCTTATAACTACCGCATAATTCAGTTAACAGCGGCGATTAAACCTTCATTAAAAATCGACCATAAACAGTGATAATAATGCACTTTATCGCAAATAAGTCCTTAAAGTGATGTAAGCAGCATTTTTGAAAGAAATCTAAGTTCTACTGTACACACAATTAAGCGCATAAGTTAAGCACATAAGTTTATGTGCAGAGTTTCATCAATTAATTTCAAGCACAAGTTCAGAAGAGCCAACTTAGCACGCATGAGTTCAGAGGGGGGGGGGTGTGAACCTAACTCAAGCAGCAAAAGATGCTGAGAATGAATCAAACTAGAGCAAATAAAGTACACTCAGCCAGCCCATTTACTTGAAGCGAATCAAGGGAAAACAAGGTAAAAAACCTTAATCAAGAAAGGTGAAAATTATTTATATCTAAAACAGAATAGCAGTGATAAATTGCTGATGTTGGCACAGTGGTATTAAGAGAATGCTTCTTAATCTGTGGTTAACAATACATAACTAAAGGAAATAAAATGAATAAGTTATCAGCTGTTTTTACTCTATTGGCATTAGTAAGTTTCACTTCCTTTGCTGACGACTCCTCTTTACCGCCTGCACCAGCTGCCGATCTCGCTCAGTTGAAAGAAGTGTGCCAACAGATGGCCTCTGAAGATCAAGTCGAAAATGCTGAGCTAAAACAATATGTGCTTGATTGTGTAAACGATCAATTGACAGAAATGGGCTACAAGTCAGTTACTGAGGTCAATTAATCTTCATTCTAATCTCTGTGTTATTACCGCAAAGTAGGTTATTCGGCTTCAGTCTGTGCCATTCACACTTGCGAATGGCATTATTATTTCCAAGCAACACAGCTTTTACATCATAATTAACATCATTTCAGTTACACTCGAAACTTATAAAACACAAAATTTAACATCCACAATTAACCGTACGAAAGCTGCCAAGATAAGCTTTTAGCATGACTATCAACATATTGTGCAATTCATAAATTTATTATTTAATTGATAGCTGTATCATTTTGCATCTCCGTGAATGAAACCACTGTTGAATTGAGCATAAAATGCTAATCTGTTTTCCTGTATTGTTAACCTCAGCCCTTAATCGTTAAATCATGTATCGTATTCTTTTTGTCCTCATTACAAGTTTAAGTATTTTGCCTGCAATCGGAATGGCGAAAGAAGCCTGTGCACCAGAAAATCAATGTATTGAGATGAACAACTGGGATCTAGGCATCGCCATAGGCTGGGGACAAAAAAGCAATCCACTCAGGGATTTTGACGATATTCCATTGTTCTTTATTCCAACAGTGGCCTATTACGGCGAATACTGGTTCTTCGACAATGGTAATTTAGGTTATACCTTAGCCGAGCAAGAAAGCTTTACAATTAACTTAGTAACAAGTTATAGCTTAGATAGAGCCTACTTCTATCAATGGGACCCATCAAATATCTTTTTGAATCGTGGCACTCAAGTTGAAGCCAAAGCCATAAATAGTATGTATTTATCGACTGAGCCCGAGCCTGAGTTTAATTCCTTAGAGACTCGGAGCTTCACCTTACTTGGCGGTGCCGAAGCATTCATCTATACGCGGCTCGGTATTATTAGATTGGCGTACACCCATGATATGTTTAATGTGCATCAAGGTTCAGAAGCACAAATAAAATGGACCTATGGCTGGGATTACGACCGTTTCATTTTTGAGTTTGCATTGGTATTTGATTGGAAAAGCCAAGATGTAGTGGATTATTATTACAGCGTTAGACCCAGTGAAAACGCCTATTGGAGCGAAAGATATCAAGCAAAATCAGGTTGGGATAAAGGTGCGGAAATGACGGCCCGTTACATATTAACTGACAATTGGGATCTACTGTTGGCAGTTCGTTACACTCTAATTGCCGATGAGATTGCCGCCAGTCCCTTGTTAGACCAAGACTATAGCAGCACCTACTTTATCGGCGCTGCCTATAGGTTCTAACGTTAGTGACACTGCCTCAGTTAAGCTTGCTTTGCTTTATAGGTCTAAGCCTCGGCTTGATGGGCCAAAGTTCAGCACAAGCCAAAACTCGCGACTCGGCACTCAAACTCACACCCGAAATTTGCATCACAAGTTCAGAAACTGAGGCCTGTGACGTCTATATAGAACTACAGTGGGAACTCGCTAAAGATGAGCTTATCTGTATCTTGTCCGACAACGCTGCCTACCCCAAATGGTGCAGTGATTCAGTTTCAACCCATACGTTAAGCATGAAAATCCACACTATGACGGATATTCAATTTGTCATGGTGAGTAAAGACAGTAACCAAACTTTGGCTGGTGCCAAACTTAAAATCACTTCTGCATCACAACCTCAGGTTCGCAGACGTTACCGCAACCCTTGGAGTTTATTTTAATGACAAGCCCACAATCGAACCACAGAGTATTATTGGTTGAAGACGACGTTCGCCTAGCAAACTTGATTGTAGATTACCTAAAATCCCATGGTATGCATGTCGAAGTTGAACGCCGTGGCGATACCGTGCTAACACGATTAATCAATTACAAGCCAGATATCATACTGTTAGACATTATGCTACCGGGCATGGATGGCCTCACTCTGTGTGAGAAACTGCCCGATTATTTCGCAGGTCCAATCCTATTGATGAGCGCACTTGGTTCAAGTGAAGATCAAATCAAAGGACTAGAACTCGGTGCCGATGATTACGTGGTCAAGCCCGTCGATCCTGCTCTGTTAGTTGCGCGGATCAACAACTTACTTCGCCGTCAGAATCAGCCACCACAGGCAGAATCACACTGTCTAACCTTCGGTAAATTGAGTATCGACCCGCATACCCATGCGATTCGGCTTAATGAAACTGAAATAGATCTCACCAGCCATGAATTCGAGTTGCTGTGGTTACTGGCCTCGCAAGCGGGCCAAGTGCTCAGCCGTCAGTATATTTATCAGTTGTTACTCAATATTGATTTCGATGGTAAAGATCGAAAAATTGACGTGCGTATCTCTAGATTACGTAAAAAACTCAACGATAATATTGAGACACCTTTCAGAATTAAAACCGTTTGGGGACAAGGTTATCTCTTTGCTCCTGAAGCTTGGAATAACTAAGCACAAATACAGTGAAACGTCTCTTTATCAGTTTATATCTGCTACTCAGTCTCAGCGTGCTTGGGATTGGCTGGACACTCGACAGCCTGTGGCAGAAGAATGTTGATGACAATAATGCCCTCGATGCGCCGTTAGTGGCATTGGCGCAATTATTAGCTGAATTACCTCCCGATGCCCGCCAACGGTATCTGGAGGCGATCCCAGCGAACCCTGTGATGCCACTGCAATTACTCAATGCAGATCAAGTCGCGCTGGCAGATAATCAAGCGTTAAGCACAAGCAAGGTGTTCACCACCACGGCCAATGATGATAGCCTGCTGCAATTTATTCGAGTAGACGATCAAGTCTTAATGGCGGGGCCGCTGGACATCGATCCCAGAGCTAACCTTCGCAGCCTGTTCACCCTGTTCTTTTATTTATCACTCGCCCTCGTTGCGCTAATTTGGGTCGGCCCGCTTTCACGGGATTTGAGCATACTGCGTAAGGCCACCAAAGAATTTGGCGAAGCCAAATGGGACACGCGGATTACCCTGTCAAATCGCTCTCAGGTCAAACCCTTAGCCAATACCTTTAACGAAATGGCGCGACATATCAGCGCCTTGATTGAGAACCAGAAACACCTATCTAATGCGGTATCCCATGAGATCCGCACGCCACTGGCGAGGCTCAAATTCGCTCTTGCACTTATGCCTATGTATTGTCAGCCAGATTCGGACGAACAGAAGCGACAAGATTTTCTCGACGAAATGCAGCTCGACATCAAAGAAATGGAAGACTTACTTCAAGAACTGCTGACCTACGCCAGCTTAGAGTCACAGCGAGAAGGTATCCAGTTGGATGAGTACGATTTAATTAATCTCATCAATCAAAGTATTAAGCGCCTAGAAACCTTAAGTCCAACGCCTATAACACTCAAGGCCGAAGTCGAAAAACTGCCCTTATTCGGAGAACCCGCATTAATCGAACGGGCACTACAGAATTTACTGACCAATGCACAACGCTTTGCCCGCACTGAAATCATCATTGAAGTTAAGCAGACCCAGCATAGGGTCAATTTAAGTGTGAGTAACGACGGCGAACCTATCCCTGCGGTGGATTTACCGAAAGTGTTCGAGCCATTTTATCGCAGCCAATCGGTACAGAATGGCAATAAAGGACATGGTTTAGGCCTTGCGATCATCAAACGGATTATGCAACGACATCAAGGAAATGTAAGTGTTACCAGTGATGCACAACATACTCGATTTAGTTTAATCTGGCCGAAGAAGCGTAAGCTGTAATAGGGATTGGGATAGGGATTAAACGACTGCGGGTCTGTTATTCATCTAACGCGCTAATTCTACAAGTCAGTTAAATAAGACTATTTAACAAAGTATTCAACCTATTAGTCTAGCTCGAAGCCACCAAAATCCAGATCGGCTTCGGGCTCAGGCTCAAAATTCAACTGTGGATTTAACGCTGCCCTTTCTTGCTCTATTTGTGCTTGCCTTGCTTTCATCATCGCTAACTGGCGACGACGTTTACGTTGAGTACACAGGCGAATGACATCATACTTTTGCGCATCTGAAAACGTTAACCAATTGAATCTTTCGTCACGGCTTCGCAGGCAACCATTACAGTAACCACGCGCATCGGTAACACACACACCGATACAGGGACTCGGGATATCAAAAAAGGCTAACTGTTCCATAACCCGCCGCTATTCCTATCTAAAAATAAACCATACTCAAAACGACCCGCGCTAAAAAAGATACCGTTGGATTGCATTCAAAGCGATTCAAATACAACACACTTATCTAAAGTACTTGCAGAAACAACCTTAATCAAGGCACATTGAACAGAGTTTGTACAACTTGGAGCACTATCATGGGATACCGTCACTTTGCCAGTCTGCTCGTCGCTGTTGCCTTATTAAGCGCTTGCAGCAGTAAACCGAAAAACGATTATGATCTCAATTACGACTTCACCGCACTACGCAGCTTTACCCAGTTAACACCACAGCCGACGGATGACCCGTTAAGCGCCCAGCGTATTCAAGTAGAAATTAACAACCAATTGACTCAAAAAGGGTTTGTAGAAAATACAGCGTCGCCGGACTTTAACGTCGCCTACGCCTTACTCACCCAAGATAAGCCCAAAGATTCAGGGCTATCCATTGGATTAGGCACAGGCACATTCGGAAATTCGGGCGGGATTGGAATAGGCACCAGTGTTGGCGTGCCGCTGGGGAGTGATACCGCTAAAATTCAAACCATTCAGATAGATATTGTCGATCCTAAGACCAAAGCTCTTATTTGGCGTGGCAGCGACAGCTATGATTTCGATACAGGCGGTAACGAGAAAGCCCAAGATACCGCCAAAGCCGTCAACCGAATTTTGGCGCAATTCCCACCGAAAAAATGATCACGTTTTAAAGGGTAAAAATGGGCGCGTCTCGCCCATTTTCACCCATCAAACATTCATATCGCTCAATATGCTTAGAGTAAAAATCTAGGACTCAGGAAAAAAGCCCTGACGAAAGGTAACGATCGCCCCTATCACAGACAATCGCCACGACCACAGAACCCGGATATTGTTTAGCAATCTCCAGCGCAGCAAACACGGCACCGCCCGAACTGACTCCTGCACAAATCCCTTCCTCTCGCGCTAAGGTTCTCGCCATGGCTTTTGCATCTTGCTCTTCAATATCCATAACTAAATCAACCCAAGAAGCATCAAAAATCCCAGGCAAATATGCCTGCGGCCAACGCCGAATCCCAGGAATAGCACTGCCATCGGCGGGTTGAAGGCCGACGATAGTAATGTCTGGATTACAACTTTTAAGGTATTTGGACACACCCATTATGGTACCTGTCGTCCCCATACTTGACACAAAGTGGGTAATTTTGCCTAGACTCTGTTGCCAGATCTCAGGGCCTGTAGTGAGGAAATGGGCATTAGCGTTATCTTGGTTATTAAATTGATCCAGCACCTTACCTTTGCCTTCGCTTTGTAACTGCAGCGCCAAATCCCGCGCAGTCTCCATATTATCCACTAGCATGAGCTCTGCGCCATAGGCTTGCATCGCATCCTTACGCTCCTGAGTCGAATTATTCGGCATAATCAGGATCATCTTGTATCCTTTGATTGCCGCCGCCATCGCCAGCGCAATCCCAGTATTGCCACTCGTTGCCTCAATAAGCGTATCACCAGGGCTTATTTCTTGGCGAAGTTCGGCCTGAATAATCATATTGAGTGCAGGACGATCTTTTACTGAACCCGCGGGGTTATTGCCTTCCAATTTTAACAGTACAGTGGAAGTACCACAGTTAAGCCGCTGCAAGCGAACCAGCGGAGTTTGCCCGATGCAGGCTTCAATTGTCGGAAAGTCAGACACTAGGATTATCCTTTACTTGATAAAAACAACTAAGCGATAGCCTATTCTAAGTCGGTTACCACTGACAAACACGGTGAATACTGCTTATAACATAAAATAAATCGCTCATAGTTATTCAAAAAAGTTCTATTCAACTGGCTTTTTATAAACAATTAATTCTATTACTCTAGGTGCCATAACGCTGACAAAATTGCCAGATTAAGGAGTTAAAAATGTCCGTAAAATTGATAAAGGCCCTGCTCGGAACCCTCATTCTGGGAACCTCACTCAATGTGACTGCCGCAGATCAAACCCTGCTTAATTCCTCTTATGATATCGCACGGGAATTATTCAATGCCTACAACCCCGTTTTTGCCAAACATTGGGAAGAGAAAACAGGTAAAACCGTCGAAATTAAACAATCCCATGCAGGCTCATCTGCACAGGCACGCTCGATTCTGCAGGGATTACCCGCAGATGTGGTAACGTTTAATCAAGTGACAGACGTACAAGTTCTGCACGATCGCGGTAAATTGATCCCAGAAAATTGGCAACAATTACTCCCTAACGCCAGTTCACCTTACTATTCCACCATTGCATTTTTGGTGCGTAAGGGTAACCCAAAGCAAATCAGCGACTGGGGCGATTTAGCTAAAGATGACGTTAAACTGGTCTTTCCTAACCCAAAAACCTCTGGTAATGCTCGCTACACTTATTTAGCCGCATTAGGTTATGCTCAGAAAAACTATGGTAAGGATAATCAGGCTAAACTGGATCAATTCCTGAAAAAATTCCTCGGTAATGTCGCAGTATTTGATACAGGCGGCCGCGGTGCGACCACCTCCTTTGTTGAACGTGGGATCGGTGATGTATTAATTACCTTTGAATCGGAAGTGAACAATATCCGCCAGCAGTATGGTACGGACGATTACCAAGTGGTTGTACCAAAAACCTCGATTCTGGCAGAGTTCCCCGTCGCTGTGGTTGAGAAAAATGCTAAGCGTAACGGTACACAGGAACTCGCAACTGAGTATTTGAATTATCTCTACAGCGAAGAAGCGCAACGTCTACTGGCAGGATTCAGCTATCGTGTACACAACGAAAAGGTAAAAGCTGAGTTTGCTAAGCAGTTCCCTACCGTTGACCTGCTGACTGTTGAGCAAATCATCGGTGGTTGGGATAATGCCATGAAAACGCAGTTTGCTAACGGTGCAAAACTCGATGAGCTATTAAAGCGCTGATATCGTCCTTAATGTAGTAAGATATCAACATTGAACCCGAGCAAAGTCTCGGGTTTATCGCTAATTGGCATTTATCAATCAGTGTTAGCCGTAAAGATTGCATCCAACAAATGGCTTGAGCCAACAACGAGCGAACCGTATAAATAGTATTGGTTTAACGCAATTAACCTGATCGGGTGATTATTCTGTGATTTTTAATAACGGGCGTTTACGCCATAAGCGGGTTCTTCCCGGTTTTACCATCAGCTTAGGTGTGTCCCTGCTGTTTGTCAGCCTAATCCTATTATTGCCAACCACAGGCTTAATCATGCAGACCAGTTCAATGAGCTGGTCCGAATACTGGGGCGTGATTGCCGATCCCAGAGTGGTTGCCAGTTACCGAGTCACCATACTATCGGCGCTCGCGGCATCATTATTTAACTGCCTTTTCGGATTATTACTCGCATGGGTACTCGTGCGTTATGAATTTCCCGGCAAACGCATTTTAGATGCCTTGGTAGATTTGCCCTTTGCCTTGCCGACCGCCGTTGCCGGTATCACCTTAGCCACCCTTTATGCGGAAAACGGCCAAATCGGTAGTCTATTAGCTGAATGGGGCATAAAAGTCGCCTACACCCCGCTAGGCATAGTGGTCGCGATGATTTTCACCAGTATTCCCTTTGTGGTTCGTACGGTACAACCCGTTCTCGAAGAGTTATCCCACGAGGAAGAAGAAGCGGGAATGACGCTTGGCGCCTCGGATCGTTCGGTATTCTGGCGGGTTATTTTGCCCTCCCTTTGGCCAGCATTAATGATTGGAACGGCACTGTCTTTTACCCGCAGTCTGGGTGAGTTTGGTGCCGTGATCTTTATCGCTGGCAATATGCCTTATATCAGTGAAATCACTTCGTTAATGATCTTTGTCCGCCTGCAAGAATTTGATTTTGCAGGTGCCAGCGCCATTGCCTCAGTGGTTCTGATGACCTCGTTACTGCTATTACTGCTGATAAACCTGTGGCAGGCGCGTTATCTGCGCCGCATTCATGGACGATAAGGAGCGAATATGAACTCATTTAAACCCTTAAGAGTCGGTGAAGCGCCCCTGATCAAATGGAGCCTTATTACCCTCGCCGTGCTCTTGGGCTTGCTATTGTTGCTATTGCCGTTGGTGAGTATTTTTCAGCAAGCGTTTGTCGGAGGTTGGGAGCGTTATATTGGGCACCTAACTCAACCGGATTCGCTGCATGCGATTGGTTTAACACTGATGGTGGCAGCACTCACAGTACCGATCAATTTAGTGTTCGGAATCATGCTGGCGTGGAGCGTGACTCGTTTTGAATTCCCCGGTCGCAAGTTACTGATCACGCTAATTGATATTCCATTTGCGGTCTCCCCTGTCGTCGCAGGTTTGCTCTATTTGCTGCTCTATGGCAACAGTGGTTGGCTTGGCGAATGGCTATATGAGCACGATCTGCAGATCATGTTTGCTTGGCCAGGAATACTATTAGTGACCATTTTTGTCACTTGCCCCTTTGTGGCCAGAGAACTGATCCCATTGATGCAACAACAGGGCGCATCGGAAGAAGAAGCTGCAGTGATCCTTGGAGCGTCATGGTGGCAACTCTTTCGCCGCGTGACCCTACCCAACATCAAATGGGCACTGATTTACGGTGTGATCCTCACCAATGCCAGAGCCGTAGGAGAATTTGGTGCCGTTGCTGTCGTATCTGGCAACATTCGCGGCGAAACCAATACCTTACCTTTACATGTGCAATTATTGTATGAAGATTATCAGGCCGAAGCCGCCTTCGCGAGCGCGTCATTACTGGCCCTGATCGCCCTATTTACCCTAATGTTAAAAGCCGTAGTGGAATGGCGGCAACAACGCAGTTTAACCGCCAATGACAATAAAGAGCAGAGCCAACTATGAGTATTCGTCTTACTAATATTTCCAAGAAATTTGGCCAATTTCAGGCGCTTTCCCCACTTAATCTCGATATTCAAGAAGGGGAAATGATTGGTCTGCTGGGACCATCAGGTTCAGGCAAAACCACACTGCTGCGGATTATTGCCGGTCTTGAAGGAGCCGATAGCGGCCAAATTCAATTCGGCAACCGAGATGTCACTCAAGTGCATGTGCGTGAAAGACGCGTAGGTTTTGTGTTTCAAAACTACGCGCTGTTTCGCCATATGACGGTCGCCGATAACGTCGCCTTTGGACTCGAAGTCATGCCGAAAAAACAAAGGCCTTCGGCGGCAGAAATTCATAAGCGAGTGACACAACTGCTAGAAACAGTACAACTAGGCCATCTCGCACAGCGCTATCCTGAACAACTCTCGGGTGGACAAAAACAGCGCATTGCGTTGGCCCGTGCACTCGCAACCCAACCAGAAGTCTTGCTACTGGATGAACCCTTTGGCGCCTTAGATGCTAAAGTGCGTAAAGAACTACGCCGCTGGCTACGCAGCCTGCATGATGAATTGAAATTCACCAGCGTGTTTGTGACCCACGATCAGGATGAGGCGCTTGAGCTTTCAGATAGAGTGGTAGTGATGAGTAATGGTCATATAGAGCAGATTAATACACCTGCTGAGCTATACTCGCACCCCAATAGTCGCTTTGTGTTTGATTTTCTTGGTAACGTCAATGTCTTTGAAGCCAGTTGGCAACAAAAACGTTGGGAAAATGGTCAAGCATTTTTAACACCTCCAGAACAGCAAACACTGCAGCAAGATGGTGTTCTCTACGTACGCAGTCACGAATTAGCGCTGTCAAATAAGCCTAATAGTCAGGCCAATTTGCCGTTCAATATTGTCGCCATGACCCCCATTGGCGCCGAAGTAAGACTGGAATTAGCCCCACACGGCTGGCATAGCGAAGAACTGTGGGAAGCCAAATTCACCCACCATAATCTGCAGGAACTCGGGTTGCAAAAAGGCAGTGTAGTTTACGCTACCCCAAGAACAGCTTACTTCTTTGGTGCGCAGGGTGAGAGTTCACCGACGCGTCTTAACTGGCCATTCCTGACTCCGGGCAGTCTCGCCTTTGATATCTAATGTCATCATAATAGGAATAAGCAGCATTAGCGGTACCACAGGGAGTGGATACCGCTAAGATTCAAACCATTTAGAGAGATATTGTCACGCCAAACAGTGAAGCACTCATTAGGCATTGCCGCGACAACTTTTGGTGATAGCGACAGCTTTGATTTTTGATGCAAGCGGTAACGAGAAAGCCCAAGATACCGCCAAAACGTCAGCTAGATCTTGGCGCTGTCCCCTCCGAAGTTAATTATGGATGGCATATACAGCCCATCCATGTTGAATCAATAGAGCTGATAAGCAGATTTACATCTAACAATCAATATATTAGATGTTTATAACAAATAATTATTGCAGAAGTACTCATAAAATCAGCGGGTAAACGAATTAACTAACCGAGGTTAATAATTCCAATTTCAGCCTATACATTTCATCAACTGACACCACTTTCACGCTGCTTATTTCAATAGAACCTTCTTTCGCCCATAAAAATGGATAAAAGCTCAGGCATTTATCTGTAGCTATCTGTGAATAGGTTTTTTGAAAGCGCTCTTTACCTAAACTCGCATAAAACTCATTGATTCTCTTTGTAGCTGACCATTGAAAAAAATCTGTGAACCCGATTTCTAACCCTTCCCAATGAATTGAGTCTGGCGACCAATAGTATATATTCCCAACATCTGCGCCTAAACCGCCGCCGTTGATAGCAAAAAATCCACCAACTACGTCATTAGCCACTAAAAGATAATGTGCACTTCTATTCCAATCAGTAAGGTTTCTAGACAATCTTTCATGTCCAGAGCCGAAAAATCGAATCCATCCATTGTCGATCAAAATCCCACCGGTTTCGTAGGCAATAGCCCCTAATACCGAACGAGTCGATACCTGAAGGGATTCAAGTACTTCAACCCGATCCTTTGAAGGCGGCAGTATCTCTACACAATGCTCAGCACCAGCAACCACTTCATTGACTACTTTTATGCCAGAGTCTTCGATATCAATCAGTTCATATATACTTTTCAATCTCTTATCCTTGTATCACTAATATCCAGTAAAACGACTCACCATTCATAACGGTACCTTGGGAATCTCGAAAATAACTAAGCCAATATAGCGTTTAAAAATGCTAGTTAGCACTCATGGTACCAAGCAAAAATCTTACTCATGGGCATTCACGGTTCGGCCTGCTGCCCATTGTCGTAGCGCATTGATTTTATCGCTCATGACCACAGATAAAGGCCGTGTCTTACTAAGTTCTTCAAGTAATAGCACTTGGTCGACACTGCACTCGACACTTCTTGCGGTATACATGGCAGCAATAACTGCTTGTTCGATTTCGGCGCCGGAAAATCCTTGGCTACGCGCCGATAACTGGGCGAGATCTAAGCTCGCCACATCGATTCCACGGCGCTTACAGTGGATTAAGAAGATGGCTTTGCGTATAGCTTCGTCGGGTAAATCGACAAAAAAGATTTCATCCATCCTGCCCTTTCGCATCAACTCTGGCGGCAGAACTTGAATATCATTAGCGGTAGCCACCACAAACACTTCAGATTTACGCTCCGCCATCCAAGTGAGTAAGGTGCCGAGGATCCGCGTCGAGGTGCCCTCATCGCTGCTACTCCCGCTTAAGCCTTTTTCAATTTCATCTATCCAAAGCACACAGGGCGACATCATGTCAGCCAGATCCAGTGCATTACGCAGGTTCTTCTCGGTTTCGCCTATGTATTTGTTATATAAGGCTGCCATATCGAGCCTAAGCAAAGGTCGTTGCCAAACGCCCGCAACCGCCTTAGCCGCGAGGCTCTTACCACTGCCCTGAACGCCCAGCAGTAAAATCCCCTTGGGCGCATCGAGCGCTTTGACGTGCTGAACTGGAGTCGGCTGGCCGCCTTGGTCAATGGCGCTGACAGCCACTATGGGCGAGCGCTGCTTGAGCCATTTTTTTAGATTATGCAGTCCTGCAACCTGTGAAAAATCACTGGTGTCGTATTCAAATTGCAGCACACCATTAAGATCGAGTAGCTGAAACTTGGCTTTATTGATGGCGTCGATATCTGACAAGGTAATAGCACCGTCATTGACTATGGCTTTGCGTACGAGACGACGGGCATCGTCTAAAGTCACACCCCGCAGATTATCGGCTAATTTGACCACAGCCGCATCATCGACCTGTAGCGGCGTACCTTGGTGACGAATTTTATCAACTTCAAGATAAATCAGATTTTGCAATTGCACTGTACTTGGCAAAGTTAAGTGAAAATAAGCGCAATAACGTTTGATTTCAGGCGGAATTTCAAAGGCATGGCTCACCAGCACTAATGTGTGTTGCAGCGTCTCGTACTCAAGGGCGATTTCTTTAAGCAAACGGACATTCTTAGGTGCATCAATCACAAAGGGATGGAAGTCGCACAGCACATAAATTCCCTGCTGCGAGGTTGATTTAATTTGCCCGAGCAAATCTGTAGGTTCGCTATTAAACTTTTGCGCCGCCAAGGGCTTATCGACCCGTGCCAGACCTTGGGTGATACTCCATGTAAACACAGGTTGATAAAGCACACTGGCGACCCGCTTAAGCAGCTCAACCACGCGATATTCTTCATAGGTTTCAATCACTACAATTGGCGTATTGGAGCGCAGCACTGAGGTTAAATCGTGAATATCTTGCATGCTTTCAAATTCCTTTTTATTCACCCAAAAATGTGTCACAAAAAAGTCCAGCGAACTGGACTTAATACAACAGACAAAAGTTAACCGATTAAGGGTTAATGTCCATCAAAAAACAAGTAATTCAGCCAACCTTGCATCCTCAGCAATACTTTACGCATCACAGCGACATGATGGAAATGTTCAGTATAAATTGCAACCTGCCCAGAAACACCCGCAGGAAATTGCTTACGGATAGCATCATCTTCGATATCAATCAGCACAATCACGCGACCATTTTGAAATAAACGAGCCGATGACTGCAGCGCGCCGCCCATTTGAACTTCACCTTCAGCCATAGCGGGTAATATTTTCGCCACTTTTCCCTTAAAGATTTGTCCTGGAGCGGCATCCAATATCACTTCAGCTTCATCACCTTCCTGCAAACGCATTAACGAGTTTTGCCAGAATGCCCCCGCAAAGTAGCGTTGCTCGTCGGGAATAAAGCTCATTACTGGACGTAATGGTAAAGGCACTGCCATCGCTCCCGCACGAAGTGCCATTTGCGTTACCACACCATCTGCAGGTGCCCGCACGACTGTCTGTTCTAAATCGTAGAGTGCACTGGCTAAATCAGCTTGCAAGCCAGCCACTTTGGTATTAACACCATCAATATTAGATTCATAGGCCAGCCTGACACGCAGTTCTTCAGCATTCGCGACGGTCAGTTGTGCCTCTGAGGCTAAGTACAATTGACGCCTATTATCGAGTTCTAGTTCAGTAAAAGGCGAATTCGCGCCCCCTTTCTTGCGGCCTAACTCATAACGCTCGAAGGCAGATTTATTACGGTCTTTATCGGCCCTAGCGCGCTCTACATTAGCCTTAGCCGACTCCCACGCCGCGGCGAGTTGTGGCACTTGGAGCTCTGCTTCCATCAAAGCAGCGCGTTTACGTTTAACAACGGCCTCGAAGGGAATAGGATCGAGACGAAATAACACATCCCCTTGTTTAACAGGCACATTAGGCTGCACTTCCACCGAAGTCACTAAGCCTTTTACTGCGGGTGTGATAGGGATAGTGACAAAATATTCACGGGCAAAACGAGAATAAGGATGGTTGTAATTCATCACGAGCAATAAGGTACCAATAATGAACACTCCACCCAGCACTGCAGTAGGAACAGTCCATTTATTCATCGGAATTTTAAAGACTTTAAAGATAGCAATACACACGGCCGCATAGGTGAGTATGAGTAATAAATCCATGTTATACCTCAACTTTGTCTGTTTTTATCGCATCCACAGCAGGCGCTATATTCATGGGAGTTATTTGCTCTAACTGTTCAAGCCGAGTCTGAAGCCCTCTGACCGTCTCGCGCAATGAATTCACATCCTCCTCTAAAACTAATTCTCGCTTCATTACAGTATTGAACCCCCAACCGCGATCTTCACGGTATAAAGTCGCCCAGATCCATAAAAATGGCCAAATAGCATGTAGGGTAAATAGACTCACCCACCCGGCGATATGCAATGCATCTTGCTGGGGATGATTACGTTTTTTGGCTATTTCATAGGGGATATCATGAATGGCAATGACACCATAAAACATGATAATGATGACGAAAAACAAAATACCTAACGCAAAGTAATCTAAGAACATCTGCATCTCCTTGTATTAATAATATGTATTCCATCCCAAAGATTAGTGGATGGCACCAAAACATGCTACTAACATGAAACTAACATTTAAATTTACTCTCAACCTCAGCCCCAATATTAACCAAAGATATGCTGTTTCGTTTTTGCCCCCAGTGATCCGGGACACACTTGTCGATTTACTCCATGATCCTAAAGCCTATTCAGGCTAAACTAACCACATCATTGCGGCATAGAACGCAAGCATAAAACTCATCATCCCTACAATCTCAAAGGTACCCACACATGATAGGCACTCCCTACACTGAGGGCGCACGACGCGCCATGTTGCTCGGCTGCGGTGAACTTGGCAAAGAAGTGGCCATTGAACTGCAACGCTTAGGCGTTGAAGTGATTGGCGTTGACCGTTACGCCAACGCCCCCGCCATGCAAGTCGCGCATCGCTCCCATGTGATCAATATGCTCGATGCCAACGCCCTGCGTGCGGTTATCGAGTTAGAAAAACCGCACTTAGTCATCCCAGAAATTGAAGCCATCGCCACCCAAACCTTAGTGGACATGGAAGCCGAAGGGGTGAATATTATCCCAACAGCTCGGGCAACAAAGCTCACTATGGACAGGGAAGGTATTCGTCGTCTCGCCGCTGAAACCTTAGGTTTACCGACTTCTCCGTATTTTTTCTGTGATACCGAAACCGAATTTAATCAAGCGATTAGTGAAATTGGCGTTCCCTGTGTGGTGAAGCCAGTCATGAGTTCCTCGGGCAAAGGCCAAAGCGTTATTCGCGATATCGCCCTCAGCCATAAAGCGTGGCAATACGCCCAAGAAGGCGGACGCGCCGGCGGCGGTCGCGTGATAGTCGAAGGCTTTATTCCCTTCGATTATGAAATCACCCTGTTAACCATCAGCGCAGTCAACGGCATTCATTTTTGTGCGCCCATTGGCCACAGGCAAGAAGATGGCGATTATCGCGAGTCATGGCAGCCACAAGCCATGTCCGATGAAGTGTTAGCAAAATCCCAAGCAATTGCGAGCAAAGTCGTCGAAGCCCTTGGCGGTTATGGATTATTTGGCGTAGAACTGTTTGTTAAAGGCAATGAAGTGTATTTCTCTGAAGTCTCGCCAAGACCCCACGACACAGGCTTAGTCACACTCATCAGCCAAGATTTATCAGAATTTGCCCTACATGTGAGAGCGATTCTCGGCCTGCCTATTCCCAATATCCATCAGCATGGTCCAAGTGCCTCGGCGGTTATTTTGGCCGAAGGCACCTCAAACAATATCCGCTATCAAGGGATTGGTGCGGCATTAGAAGCGGTCAACACTCAGCTTAGATTATTCGCCAAACCCGATATTGATAGTCGCCGCCGTTTAGGTGTCGCGCTTGCCCGTGATATCGATATCGACAGCGCAATCAGCAAAGCACTCGATAGCGCCAGTAAAGTAAAAGTCATCTTTTAAGCGGGTTTAACCGTTTAAAATTGGCTTTAAGTACAAGCGACACATCAAAGGGAAATGCGCTTTAATGCCATTTCCCTTTTTCAACACAGAGCCGTATCTAAAATCCGTACCAATAAAAAGTGACTGCCCAAAATCGACAGTCCCAAATCGACAGAGTAAACTAGCGCCCTTTCTTGCTAGCCATCATCCTAAGTTGTGGCTTAACTCAGATAATTAACTCCGATAATTAACCCAGATAAGTAAAACCAACAGTAGACCCCAATATGCATCTTCAGCCTTCTTGCTTTACCTCTTTCACACAAGCCATTGATGCCTATGCCCTGCCGCAACGTTTTACCTTTCCTTTCTATTACGAACCGCATCCATTATGCGTGATCGCAGCCAACGAATTACAACGCCACCTTGAGACTCAAAACGATTGGCAACATAACTTTGGCCTCACGGGGGAGTTAACCGGTGCCATTGGTAAAATGTTTGGTGTACTTTTAGTGCAAGATCCGCAGGGAGATGTGGGCTATTTGTCGGCATTTTCGGGCAAGTTAGCTGAGCAGAACCATTGGCCACGCTTCGTTCCACCTGTGTTTGATATGCTGGCTAAGGACAATTTTTTCCACGCCGAAAATCTGCAAATCAACCAAATTAACGAGCAGCTACTTGCAGTAGAAAATCATCCCGATATTCCTCGGCTATCGAGCGAACTCAACGCTGAGCAAGCTCAAGCACAAGCCAAGCTTGCCGCCCACAGGCAAGTGATGATCGACGGCCGTCAATCCCGCAAGACGCAGCGCAATCAACTCGCAGTGCAATGGGCTGCCAATCCGACTGATGAGACTTTACGTGAAAATACGGCAATCGAAGCTAAACTCAGCCAAGAAAGCATTAATGAAAAGAATCAGTTAAGAGATATTAAACGCTATTGGGATGAACGTATCCATGCCATCAGCCAAGCATTAACTCTGCTCACTGATAAGCGTGACGCATTAAGACTACAGCGTAAACAGCTCTCGGCGGCGCTGCAGCAAAAGCTGTTTGAGCAGTATCGTTTTTTGAATATTCGCGGCTCAGAAAAAAGCCTTAACGGCATATTTAACGGGACGGTTGAGTTAACGCCGCCAGCAGGCTCGGGAGAATGTGCCGCCCCTAAGTTGCTACATTACGCCTTTAAACACGGTCTTAAACCATTGGCGATTGCCGAATTTTGGTGGGGGGCGCCGCCAAAATCAGAAATTCGCCAACATAAGCAGTTTTATCCTGCCTGTCTGCGTAAATGCCAGCCTATCTTGGGGCATATGCTCGAAGGGCTTGTTGTCGATGATAATCCCCTGCTGACGAACCCTGCCGAAGGCAAAACCTTAAACATCCTCTACCAAGACGAGGCGATGGCGATTGTGAACAAACCCGCCGAATTTTTATCAGTGCCCGGCAAAGAGATTGAAGACTCAGTGTATTCGCGCATGCGGCAAACGTTTCCCAATGCCACTGGACCACTTATCGTCCACAGGCTCGATATGTCGACCTCGGGATTAATGGTGATCGCATTGACAAAAGACGCCCATAAACAGCTGCAAAAACAGTTTATCCAGCGCACAGTGACTAAGCGTTATGTGGCACTTTTAGCAGGGATCCCTACAGCAATGGCAGATAAGCAGGCAGCAGGACAAATCTCTTTACCCCTACGTGGCGATTTAGACGATAGACCGAGGCAACTCGTTTGCCACGAGTTTGGCAAAGCGGCCCAAACCTATTGGGAATTAAGCCATATCGATGAAATGGCACGTACAGCCCGCGTATATCTATCCCCAAAAACGGGCCGAACCCATCAACTCAGAGTTCACTGCGCCCACTCAGAAGGGCTAAATACGCCCATTTTGGGTGACGATCTGTACGGCACTCGTGCCAATCGCCTGCATCTGCATGCAGATTTATTGATACTTCAACATCCCGTCACCCGTGAACAGATGCGCTTTCAAGTCGCTCCTGATTTTTGAGATCTGAGTTCTGATATTGATTAGCAAGGCACCAAAAGGAAAACCAAGCTTAGTGGGCATTATCAGAAGTTTGACCGCGATGTATAAGTGGCATTTTTCAGGCATAGTAATGTCTCACTCAAAACGGAATCGACAGCAGTAGTATGGGCATAGGCAATCTGGTTAAAAACATAAGCCAAAATCAATGGTTCTTATTTGCTTTGTTGAGCGCCGCCGTATTTATGAGCGCCTGTCAGCCAGCATCGAACGCTAATGAAACCACGGCTAGCCCAAATACCAGTGTCGCAGTAAAAGCCGCTACAGAAGCAACAACGCTTCGAGCGCCACTCGCGCAGGAAGTCTATATCTGGCAGCGCCAATGGCGCCCCGCCAATCAAACGGCATTAGTGCAAAGCCAAAGTGCATTCCAAGGATTACGTATTTTAGCGCTGCAAGCACATCCCAAAACCAATGGCGCAGACATTTGGTTTGAAGTTGCGGTCAATCATGCTTGGTTGCAGGCAGATCCTAGGCCAAAAATTGCCGTGATTCGCTTAGATGGTCAGTTCGCGCATTTAAATGATGAACAAGTGATCAATAAAATCAGCCAAGTACTAGCAAATTGGCAGGCAAAAGGCACGCACATCGCGGGGGTTGAAATCGACCACGACAGTGCCAACAGTAAACTGCCAGCCTATCGGGATTTTCTTAAAAAGCTTAAAGCGCAGTTACCCACAGAACTCAAACTCAGCATTACTGCACTGCCCGCTTGGCTCAGTAGCGCCGATTTTCCCGTGTTACTCACCAGTATTGATGAACTGGTGCTACAAATTCACAGCGTAAGCGATCCACGCCTCGGACTATTCGATGCGACTCAAGGTTGGCAGTGGGTGCAGCAACTCTCAAATATCAGCACTGTTCCTTACCTTATTGCGCTCCCCGCCTATGGTTCGGCGGTCATCAGTACAGCTTCAGGTTATAAAGTTGAAAGTGAAACACCGCTGCGCGATCAACTCAAATCAGCCAATGTAGTACAGGAACTGATGGCCGATCCTCTAGTATTACAAGCCTTTGTGCAAAAACTACACACTCAAAAAGATGCCAAACTCAGAGGCATTATCTGGTTTAGGCTGCCGCTGGAAGGGGATAAAAGGGTTTGGCCACTCAACACCTTAATCGCCGTTGCACAGCAAGGTGAACTTGCCGCCAAGATTGAATTAGTGATCTCAAGCGATAACGAGGCCACAACCCAAACGACATTAGCCGCTGAAAATAAGCCAAAAAATCTGGAAATCCACAGGCCACAGCTATTTCAACTGAGCTTAATGAATCACGGTAATATTGCAGGTGAAATTCCTCCTCTTTTGTCGCTAGCGGGACAAGCTTGCAGCGGGTATGATGCGCAAAATGGCTATAGCGTAATACAAAAAGATGGGCTGTTAACGTGGCAATGGCGAGCTGAGAATACAGCAGCGTTGACACCAACCAAAACAGTTTCACGCACTGCAATCATGCCTATGCCGCAATCAAACAGAGACATTCAAACACACATGCTCAACCCTGGCGGCCAAAAAGTGATAGGCTGGGCACGTTGTGAGTCATTATATTTACAGGGAATTTATGCGCCATAAGCCAAAACTATCATTTACCATGGCAATACCCAATCGGGCTTTTATGCTTAAAAAGACCACGCTCATTTGTTTAAGCTTATTTTCCCCTATGCTATTGGCCTGCGGCCCCGATTTTCCTTTGCAACTCACTCAGGATAGGCAGAGCAATCTCAGTTATTTACCGCAAACCTCTTTCAGCCAGCAGCTCACCGCCCTCGCAAAACCTTTGCCTTGGCAGTATCAAGATGCACCCGCTGCACAGGAATATCTCTGGGATGAAGTGCATAGCCGTTATCTTTCACAAACTCGCGCCTTTGAAAACAGCGAGTTAAGTGACGCCCATTTAGCCTTAGTGAACACTTTGCGGGATGCAACGGGCCCCATTGAAGCCGAGCAAATGGCCGCTAAGTTAGACAAAGATCTACCACAAGCACTAACTTGGTACACCTTAGGTGCCGTAGCGTTTGAAGCAAAAGATTATGAGAGGGCGAGTAACTATTTCAGCAAAATCATTAAATTACCACAAAGTGAACGCGCATCTCGTAGCCTGTGGGCACTCTATTCACTGTCGCGTATCGAGCTTATCTTAAGCAAGACTTCGGCTGATCCTGAACATTTTAATCGTGCCAATGCTTACCTAACACAATTACAAACCGAAGTCGCACAAGGCGCCGCCGATCCCCTGCGTTTGAGTTTAGCGAGCTTAGGTGAACAAGCCTATATCCTGCTACACCAAGGTCAGCCGCTCCCGCAATTGACCAATCAAGCTACAGGTGAAACTGAGTCAGAGCTGCAAATGACTCTTACCCCTGATGCACTGAATAAAGCTATTGAGCTCTACGCCACACAATCGGTACAGGGCGATAGCGGCGGTTATGATTCCTTATTGATGTTAAGCCGCACTTTGATGGGTAAAGAGATTGCTGAACTTAAGCCGCTACTGCAACAGGCGAGCGTGCAGCAGTTATTGATTGCCTATTGGCAAAGCAGCACTAATGAATTTGCCTATAATGGCCAGCTTTCAGAAATGGGATTAAAGGTTGCTGAGCTCCTTAAAGAATTTCCAACCGATGACTTACAGCTCAACCATGGCGATAGATTAGCGGCGATTTATTACCAGTTAGGGGATTATGCCAGTGCTGAGCGCCTATTAACGCTAGCGAAACCGAGCGGCCTCACTTGGTGGCTCAACGCAAAATTAATGCTACAAAAGGGCGATCAAGCAGAAGCGGCCAAGGCCTATGCTCAGGCTGCGCGTCACTTCCCTGAGCAGCTCAATAAGATCTCGGCCACTGTTGACGCTAAAGAAACTCAGCAACAAGCCATTAATGCCGATGAAGATACAGCCACTTACTGCCGTATTCGTGCCGAGCAAGGGGTGTTGTCACTAGAGCGTGGCGAATATGTCGATGCGCTCAATCACTTACTCGCCAGCGGTGATGAGTACTGGCAAGACATCGCCTATGTGGCGGAGCGCGTGCTCACCACGGCTGAACTTAAGTTATTTGTCGACGAACATGTGCCATTTATCGCCTTTGAAGACCCTAAAGACAGCGACTGGTACGATAATATTGAGCCAATTAACAACCGCTTGCGCTACTTGCTAGGTCGCAGGCTATTACGCGAAGGCGCGATAGCTGAAGCGCCAGTTTACTTCCCTAATCCTAAACTGAATGCCAGCGCCCTTGCCTACGGCACAGAGTTGAATGCAGCGAAAAAAACAAAAGGCATTGATAGCGCGAAAGCCTATTGGGCTGTTGCCGAACTTGCCCGCCACCAAGGCATGGAACTCTTAGGGTTTGAATTAGCCCCGGATTACACTATCTACCAAGGTGTCTTCGATCTAAGTGATTGGAATGAACCGAGCAAACTGGCTGAGAAAGAACAGCTGCGGATCAGTGCCAGCCAAGCAATCCCCGATAAACGCTTCCATTATCGCTACACGGCGGCAGAACTAGCCAACAAGGCATCGGATCATGTGCCCCACAACAGCCAAGCCTATGCAGCGCTACTCTGCCAAGCCACAGGTTGGGTATTGTATCGAGATCAAGAACTTGCCCTGCGTTACTACAAAAAATACGTCGCCAACGGCCCCTTTGTGCCTTGGGCCGAGAACTTTGGTTTGCAGTGTGAAGCGCCCGATTTTGACGGTGCAGTAAAACGAGCACAGGCGAATGAAATGGCAGAATGGAACGCCCTGTACCACAAGCTGAAAAAGCCTGTCGTATTTGGCGTATTAGCCCTCACAGGCTTATTGGGTGTGTGGTGGATGCGTAGAAGAAAGACTCAATAATAAATAACCATTTACGTCTTTCTCTCTCAACGTCGATATGATGAAAAGAGAGAAAGACGCATACCGCTTTACTTGTTCACGCAGTTAATCACTTCCCCCTTCAAATAACCGTTCAAATTCGCCACTGCGATATTGAGTAGACTTTGCCTTGCTTCCTTCGTCGCCCACGCATTATGCGGGCTGATGCTGATATTAGGCGCATGCAGTAAGGGATTATCTGCAGTGGGCGGCTCGGTCGATAACACATCCACGCCGGCAAATAACTTGCCTTGAGCCAGCGCAGCAGCAAGCGCGACTTCATCAATTAATCCACCGCGCGCTGTATTAATCAGCAACGCATTAGGCTTCATCAAGGCAAGGGTTTGTTGATTGATAAATTGCTCAGTTTCTGGAGTAAGCGGACAATGGAGCGAAATAATATCTGATTCGCTAAGCACAGTATCACGTTGCGCCCACGTCACGCCTTGGGGTAAATCCTTGATGATTGAACGAGTATTGACAAGAACTTTCATCCCGAATGCGAGGGCGAGTGTTCCCACCTGCTGACCGATATCGCCATAACCTATTAAGCCTAAAGTCTTGCCTTTTAAAGATTGCAACGGCATTAAAGTAAAACAAAAATCTTGGCAGTTCACCCACTGGCCATCGACCACAGCTTGATGATGGGCGGCCACGGCTTGGGTGTGATGCAGAATATGGGCAAACACCATTTGCGCAACGGCATCAGGCGCATAAGCGGGCACATTAGTGACCACTATACCTTGCGCTTTAGCTGCCGCGATATCGACAACGTTCGTGCCCGTGGCCAATACGCCTATGTATTTGAGACTAGGAAGCTGTGCTAGCGTCTTTGCATTCAAGGGCGTTTTATTGGTGAGAATGACTTCAGCACCTTGGGCTCGCGCGACAATATCAGCGCCACTCGTGCGGGAAAAACACGCAAACTCGCCTAATTCATTTAAGGATTGCCAGCTGAGATCGCCAGGATTTAAGGTTTCACCATCAAGTACGACTATTTTCATGCCACTAAATCTCCTTTTAAGACGATGCGTTAAATCTAAAAACTGACTTTGAGTCCAAGGTTAGCCTGAGCCTGCCACATCACATCCGACGTAATGTGCCATAGGCATTCATCTTCATTGCAAAACAGCGAAGTGTCACTGTTGATAAAAGTCGCATAACCCCGAATATCCGCAAACAGGCCAAAGTGTGGCGTCACTTGATACTCTACCCCGCCACCAATCCCCATGGAGAAACGCGTTTCGCTCGACCAACCGCTAGGCAGCATGCGGGTGATCCCCGCGCTGGCGGTGACATAGGGCTGGATATCGCCACGGGGGAAATATAAAGTGCCACCCAAGTGGATGTAATCTAAATCTAACGAGGTAAGAAAGTCTGGCGTAAACAAGCCGCCACTTTTCAGTTCAGAGGCTTGATGACTATATAAAAGATAAATATTACCGGGATCATTGGTGCCAATACCCACCATCAAACCGTAATGGCTCGACTCCTCGACCTTCACATCGGCCTTATCACCAGTTTGATCTGTGTTGACCTCATATTGATTCACATCAAATTGACCGCCCCCCAGACTATAACCACCAAAAGGAGCGATAAACACCTCGGCCTGTGTAGACATAGCCACAGGTAACAAACTCGCCAACAGCAACAAACGGTAAGTGTTTTTCATAATGAATTCCTTATCTTTTACAAAAACCAATTTTATCAAGGCTAACGCATACCGCGCTCAGACTTGACTCTGTCATAGGCTGCTTGAATATCCTGAGCCTTACGATTAGCGAGCTCCATCATTTCCGGTGGCAACCCTTTCGCCACTAACTTATCGGGATGATGTTCATTCATCAATTTACGGTAAGCCCGTTTAACTTCTTGGTCGCTAGCTTCGTTCGTAATGCCAAGTAAACTGTAGGCATCAGTAATCGATGTTTTATTGCCACTCGATGTTTGATGGAAACGAAACTCCGCCTGCCAGCGTTTAAGTAATTCATCTAACTGCGCTCGACCATAACCTAACTCTTGAGCAATCGTCATCAAGATAGCGTGCTCAGCGGGATCCAATTCACCATCAGACAGTGCCGTTTGGATCTGGATTTCGATGAACATCTGCACTAACTCTTTGCGTCCCATCGTAATAATACGGAAAGCTTGTAAGCTGCTGCGCAGATCAAAATCCGCCGATTTACCCTCACGAAATGCCTGTTGCGCCTCTTTACGGGCTTCCCCCGTTAAACGCATTTGATCCATTAATAAGGTCGCAATGCGAATATCGGTTTCGGTAACATGTCCTGATGCTTTCGCCACATGCCCCATTACTGCAAATGTGGTATTAAAGAAAATGGCTTGGCGATTCTTAGCCTGCCCTAGAATCTGTCGAAAACCCACGCCCGATGCTGCACGCTTATCGTAAAGATGACCGAGCCACAAACCTAGCAGCGCACCAAAAATACGGCCGAACATAAAGCCAATGACAAATCCAAAAAACTTACCCCAAAGCCGCATCTTATTTCCTGATTTCTATTATGTATTTGATGCACTAGCTTAATCCTATGGATATGCCAGCACCGAAATTTACTTGTTACTTTGTAACCTTAGTTCAAGCGCTTGCAATCGTGCAATGGTACCGACATCACACCAAAATCCATTAAACAAGGCACCACTAACTCTGTCTTGAGCCATTTGCGATCTCAACAACGGACCCAGTGCAAAGGCGCCCTGCGGCGTGTCATGAAATAGCGCAGGGTGATAAATGCCCATGCCCGAAAACGTGTACTTAACATCGCCACGCTCCTGCACTTGATGACCATTCAAAGCAAAATCGCCATTTGGATGCTGCTCAGGATTAGGCACTAACCATAAGTGAGCGAGCCTATCCGCTGCCAGTTGCGTGATTGGCGGTAAAGCATCAATAAACACATCACCATTAATCACTAAAAAAGGTTCGTCGCTTCCGTCCTCACACAATAAAGACAAAGCGCGTTTAATACCGCCGCCGGTTTCTAACGCACTCTCTTCAGCGCTATACCGAATGCGCACCCCAAAAGTGCTGCCATCGCCCAGAGCTTCGACTAACTTATGCCCTAGCCAAGCATGGTTGATGACGATATCGACTATGCCTATCGCGGCAAGTTTTTCAATATGATAAACAATCAGTGGCTTACCTAACACTGGCACCATAGGTTTAGGCAAACTGTCCGTTAACGGCCGTAACCTTTCCCCTCGTCCAGCGGCCAAGATCATGGCTTTCATTACTTAACCTCAGATGAAGACTGACTCACACTAAACGCAGGTAACACACGACGAGTTAACCAGTGTGCAAATGGCACGAGTTCGGGATACTGCAGCGAGATGTCGACAATATACGTTAATGTCAGTGGAATATCCGCCATATACGCAGGTTTACTATCGCGATAGTTTAACCGTGCAAAAATCCCTACCGCCTTAATGTGACGCTGTAAGCCCATGAGATCAAACCAAGTTTGATATTGCTCAAAATGAGTCTGTGCGGGAATAAAACCAAGCGCTAATGCTTGCTGATAATGATACCGCATCAAGTCTGCGACTAACGGCTGTGGCCAACGAATATAACAATCGCGTAGTAGTGATACCGCATCGTAAGTCACAGGACCAACGACAGCATCCTGAAAATCAATCACGCACAGCTTGTCCGCTTGCAGCATAAGATTACGGCTATGGAAATCCCTATGCATTCCCACACTAGGTTGAGATAGCGCATTGCCGACGAGGCGATCAAAAGTATCATTCAGCAATTGCAACTCAGCAGCGTCCAAAGACAAATTAAGATGTGTTCCTAACAGCCACTCAGTAAAGATGTGTAATTCACGGCGCACAAAGGCTTCATCGTAGTTAGGTAATGCCTGAACTAAACCGCTATCAAGATTCTTGCACTCAATTACCGCGGCCACTTGCGGTAATAAATCGAGCGCCTGACGGTAAAACCGTTCCACATTTTGTACCGTCAATACAGATAAGAGTTGGGTATCGCCCAAATCACTCATCAACATAAAACCCAAATCGGCATCGGCGTGGATTACTTTTGGAACTGTCAGTCCCACGGCTGAATAAGCATTCGACAGTGCAATAAAGGGGGCGATAGGCACTAACTGAGGCGGAGAATCGGCGGCGATAAAGGTAGCATCAGGCATCGAAATCCGAAAGTAACGCCTAAAACTTGCGTCTCCGGAAATCAACACAGGCATCACCTCACAGGAAAAATAAGCATTCAGCCACTGATTAAGGGAAAGAAATCTCGGATCGGATAAAGTCATTTCATGGCTCTTAAAGAAAAATTGCTTTATTATAGCTGGCATAGAATTTGGAAACAGCTAAGAAATTGAGAGATTTATTAAGCGATGTTGCGTTTGTCAATTGCAACTTTCCCCATCCATACTTGTCCAGAATAAGAAATCATAATTACTGACCTAAAGATGCAGATCCGATACCTTCTGGCCCTGAGCCTGTTACCGCAATTAGTCCTGGCAGACGACTCTCTAACCGCTTCGGCATCCCAATGCTTAATCGAACCGCCAGTACCCCGTATCGTATCTCAAACCCAAGGGATGAGTGCGGCTGAACTCAACAAAATTCGTATTGCGTCTGATAACACCAATGCCGAAATGGGGAAGCAGGCGATTTTCCGTGGCGATGTGGTTTTTAGCCAAGGCGATAGGCACATAGCAGCCGATGAGGCGATTTTAGATCAAGCTACTGAACAGTTTGATGCCAATGGTAATTTAGTCTTTCAAGACAGTAACTTCACCGTTACAGCCGAATCCTTACAAGCTCAAATGCGGACAAACCGTGCCACCCTTAAAGGCGCACAATATTGGATCCATGGCCAACAAGTTCACGGTGATGCCGAAAAACTGCAAATTACTATCAATAACAATTTAATTTTAACGAATACCAACTTCACTACTTGCCCTCCTGACAATGTGTCTTGGCTACTCGAGGCCGAAAAGATCAAGATCAACAGTGAAGAAGAATGGGGCGAAATTTGGAATGCCAAACTAAGAATTGGCGGTGTACCTGTATTCTATATTCCCTACATGACAGTCCCCGTTTCAGACAAACGTAAATCTGGCTTTCTCTACCCTAGTTTTAGCACTAGCACTACTGATGGTGTCGAAATTTCCGCACCCTATTATTGGAATATTGCCCCAGAGTACGATTTAACATTTACACCTAGCTATATGTCAAACCGTGGTTTATTCACTAAAACAGAGTTTGGTTATCTGGCGGGTGAGGCCCAAAATGGCCGAGTCAATTTAGAATATCTAGGCAATGACAAATTGATCGATGGTAGCCCGAATCGCTACTTATATAACTGGCAGCATCAAGGGGCGATCGACAAAAATTGGCGCGTATTAGCGAATTTTACCGATGTATCAGATAACAATTATTTCAATGACTTAAAGTCAGATGTTAACCGTGCAACCGATAACCAGTTATCACGCATAGGTGAAATCAGCTACTTCGAAAGTAACTGGGATCTAAGCACCCGAGTACAAGATATTAAAGTACTGGGTGAGGATGAAAAACCATATCAAGTCATGCCTCAGGTTAACTTTAACTATCGCGCTGCTGATTTTTGGAACAATTTAGATTTTGGTTTCAATTCGGAGCTAACGAATTTTGCCCATCAGGACAACAATGTTAATACGGCAACTCGTTTGTACATGTCACCAAGCGTAACTCTGCCAATACATGGGCCTTCAGGCTCGCTCACCAGTCAAGTTAAGTTGATGCAGACCAATTATTGGCAGCATAACGAAGATCCAGACATAGTTGTTGACGACACAGTGAATCGCACCATCCCGCAGGTACGGATTAATGGTCAAATCAACTTCGAACGTTTTACTGAGCTTTTCGATCAAAACTACCGCCAAACGCTCGAGCCACAATTTCAATATCTTTATGTCGGCTACGAAGACCAACGCAACATAGGCATTTATGATACGGCTCAATTACAGGACGACTACTTTGGTCTATTCCGTGATCGTCGCTTCTCGGGTCTGGATCGGATTTCCGATGCAAATCAAGTCACTCTAGGAGTTACCACACGCCTGTTTGATAGTCACAACCAAGAAGCCACTAAATTCAGCCTAGGACAAATTTTTTACCTGCAAGACAGTAAAGTCGGTTACGAAGACAGTATTTTTGAGTCTAATCAATCAACTTCAGTACTTGCTGCAGAGTTAGATACCCGCTTGTCCCATGATTGGTATATGGGGGCTGCGATTCAGTACGATACCAACACCAGTGACAATAAAAAATCCGAAGTCACCTTAGATTTCAGACCTGAAGCGAATAAATTGCTGCAATTTAGCTATCGCTATGTCCCAGATTTATTGAACTCAAATACCAATGATACAGTGAACATCTCCCAAGCGGGCGTTCGTGGCGCTTGGCCAATCAGTGATGACCTCTACTTTGTTGGTAATTGGTATTATGACCTTAACGAAAGTCGCAGTATTGAAACTTACACAGGTATCCAGTACGAATCATGCTGTTACGCAGTAAGACTTAGTTATCATTACCGCATTAAAACCAACTATGACGACAATATAGGTTCTGCCACAATTGATCCTCGTGAGCAGTTTGATAGTGGTGTCTACCTGAACTTAATCATTAAGGGACTCGGTGGTTCTGGCCCATTAGGCGTATCCGATATGCTCAATGACGGCCTGTTTAACTACAGAAAACCGCTTTATCTGAGGAATTAGCAAAGAATTGTGATAGATTGCTGAACCTCAACAAGGACTCAGAGTCCAAACAGATTAATGAGTGCTTTACCGTTCACCTTTTGCTAAAGCGAATAAAAGCGGATCTTAAGGTCTAACCTTGCACTCAAATGCGTCGCCAAAAAATTACATTAGGGCAACTCACTGTAATTTCGATATAAATGGTAAAGTTATTTCAATTAAGCCGTCGAACCTGACCTTAGAACGTGCCAAGGATTTTGTGGATGAAACCCAGTAAACATCTGATTTTTGCTTTATTTGCACTCGCGATCAGCCAACCTACATTGGCCGCACCCCAGCCGCTCGACCGCGTTGCAGTCCAAATTAACGACGGCATAGTGCTCGAAAGTGAAATCACTAACATGATTGACACTGTTAAAGCGAATGCCAAAGCAGCAAACCAATCGTTACCTTCTGACAGTGCCCTGCGCACTCAGGTGATTGAGCGTTTAATCTTAACTCGCCTACAATTGCAAATGGCCAGTCGTATAGGGCTGAATATTGGTGACTTACAACTAGACCAAGCGATTGAAAACATCGCGCGTGAACAAAAAATGTCTGTCGCGCAGATGCAACAAAAAATTGAAAGCGAAGGTTTAAGTTTCAGCCAATACCGCGAACAATTGCGCGAAGAAATCACTCTAGGTGAAATTCAACGTATTCAAGTACAACGCCGTATTCAAGTATCACCACAGGAAATTACTAGCCTAGTCAAACTCATCCAAGAACAAGGGATGAAAGATGTGGAATACCAAATTGGCCATATCCTGATTGACGTGCCTAATAACCCCACCAGTGAACAACTCGAAGCATCAAGCAAACGCGCCAATATCGTATTAGAACGTTTGAAGAGTGGTGAGGATTTCCGTCGTACCGCTATCGCTTCTTCTTCAGGTCCTAAGGCACTCGAAGGCGGTATTTGGGATTATATGAACATCAACGAAATGCCAACTCTGTTCGCCGAAGTGATTAACGGTGCGAAAATGGGTGACATTATCGGCCCGATTAAGAGTGGTGCAGGTTTCCATATTATTAAGATCATGGATGCTCGCGGCCTACAAACCAAAGAAATCGAAGAAGTTAGAGCGCGCCACATTTTGCTCAAGCCATCGCCGATCCTGTCAGAAGACCGCGCTAAAGCCATGCTTGAGCAATTCCTGAAGCAAATCCGCTCAGGTGAAGCTAAGTTTGAAGACCTAGCGCGTCAGTACTCAGAAGATCCTGGTTCGGCCACAAAAGGTGGTGAATTAGGTTGGGCAGAACCAAGCATTTACGTACCTGAGTTTGCTCAAACGCTCAATAGTTTGAAAAACGACCAAATTAGTGAGCCATTCCGTACGACTCACGGTTGGCATATCACTCAATTAGAAGAACGCAGAAAAACCGACGCCACGGATCAGTTCAATAGCAACCGTGCGCACCAGTTGATCTTCCGTCGCAAATTTAACGAAGAACTGCAAAACTGGCTAGACGAAATGCGTTCAGACGCATACATTGAAATCTTCCAGCCAGAGACCAATCGAGGTTAATTCTAATTGAGCACTAAACGTATTGCCGTTACCCCTGGCGAACCCGCAGGTATTGGCCCCGATTTAGTCGTACAACTCGCTCAGCAGGCTTGGCCTGCTGAGTTAGTCGTTTGTGCGGATCCAGAATTACTTGCGAGCCGTGCGAAACGACTCGGTTTGCAAGTGACTTTCCGCCCTTACCAGCCAAATCAAGCTCCTAAGCCACAAGAAGCGGGCACATTAACCATAGCGCCCTTTAAATTAGTGAGCGAATCGATTTGCGGTCAGCTCGATGAGCAAAACAGCACTTATGTAGTTGAAACCTTGCGTTATGCGGGCGAAAAAAACATGAGCGGCGAGTTTGATGCTGTCGTGACAGGCCCAGTGCATAAAGGCATTATCAATCAAGCAGGTATTTCCTTTAGTGGCCATACTGAGTTTTTTGCCCATCAAGCAAATTGCCCCGATGTAGTGATGATGCTGGCAACGCCGGGTTTGCAAGTGGCACTCGTGACCACCCATATTCCTCTGGCCTATGTTGCAAAAGCCATAACACGCCAACGCTTACAGCATATTATCAAGATTCTACATGCCGATCTCATCAGCAAATTTGGCATAGTTTCACCGAAAATTTATGTCTGTGGTCTCAATCCACACGCTGGTGAAGACGGCCATTTAGGGCGTGAAGAAATCGACGTGATTATTCCTGCACTCAACGAGTTGCGTGAAGAGTTCCAAATGAATATTGTCGGCCCATTACCGGCCGATACTCTGTTCCAACCTAAATATTTACAGGACGCCGATGTCGTCTTGGCCATGTACCATGACCAAGGACTTCCCGTTCTCAAGTCACAAGGATTTGGCAAATCGGTAAACATCACCTTAGGTTTACCTTATATTCGTACCTCGGTTGACCATGGTACGGCGCTCGATCTCGCGGGTACAGGCAAGGCCGATATTGGCAGTTTTGTCTGTGCTCTGAATAAAGCCATTGAGTTATCCTCAAAGAACTAAACGATTACATTATTAATGAGCAACAAAGTACATTTAGGCCACACGGCCAGAAAGCGTTTCGGACAAAACTTCCTTACCGACGGCAATGTGATTGACCGCATTGTGGGTGCAATTGCACCCGATAATCACCATGTGATGGTCGAAATCGGCCCTGGCCTTGGTGCCTTAACAGAACCTGTAGCCGATGCTGTGGATAATCTGACTGTCGTCGAACTCGACCGCGATCTGGTTGAACGCTTACATCAACACCCAGTCCTTAAAAATAAACTGACTATTCACCAAGGTGATGCACTGCAGTTTGATTTTGGCCAACTGAGTGTGCCTGGCAAAAAGATGAAAGTATTTGGTAACTTACCTTACAACATTTCAACGCCGCTGATGTTCCACCTGTTCGAATTTGCCGAACAGATTGAAACCATGCACTTTATGCTACAAAAAGAAGTGGTACTGCGCTTATCGGCAAGCCCAGGCTGTAAAGCCTATGGCCGTTTAACGGTCATGGCACAATACTTCTGCCAAGTAGTTCCGGTTCTCGAAGTGCCGCCCCACAGCTTTACCCCTGCGCCTAAAGTGGACTCAGCAGTCGTACGCTTATTGCCATACGCCGTAAAGCCGTTCCCTTGTAAAGATGTGACCGTACTACGCCACCTTTGTACTACCGCATTCAACATGCGTCGTAAGACTCTGCGTAATAACTTAAAGCACATGTTATCTGACGATGAGTTCGAGCAGTTAGGGATTGACTCAAGTCAACGCCCAGAACAGATTAGCGTGCAGCAGTATGTTGCTATGGCTAACATGGTTTGCGATAAGAAAGCATAAATATGTCAGGGCACTTAGGTGCCCTTAGACCAGAGCCTAGGAACAAGAATGAGCGCATTGGACACCTCCATTCGGGTCGAAGTCAAAACTGAGTATATAGAGCAGCAGTCCTCGCCCGAGGATGAAAAGTACCTCTTCAGTTACACCATCACTATCATCAATTTAGGTGAGCAAGCGGCTAAACTTGAAACTCGTCACTGGATAATCACTGATGCCAATGGCAACACCAGTGAAGTCCAAGGTGCCGGTGTTGTCGGTGAAACGCCAACCATAGCGCCGAATACTGCCTATCAATACACCAGTGGTACTGTGCTCGATACGCCACTTGGCATAATGCACGGCACTTATGGTATGGTCAGCGAATCGGGTGAGCGTTTCCAGGCGACAATCCGTCCCTTCCGTTTAGCGACCCCAGGCTTACTACATTAATATCGTTAGGAAAGGGGTACTGTGGCGCATTATTTTGTTGGTGATATTCAAGGCTGTTTCGCTGAGTTACAAAAATTACTAGCTAAGGTCGATTTTAATCCTTCCCGCGATGAACTCTGGGCTGTAGGTGATCTTGTTGCACGTGGACCTGACTCCTTAGCTACGCTAAGGTTTTTTCGCTCCTTAGGTGATTCCGCTAAAACGGTTTTAGGTAACCACGATCTCCATCTAATGGCATTACACGGTAAGCTCAAGCGCGCTAAGCCCAGCGATAATCTCACTGAAATTCTAGAATCCCCCGATATCTCAGCCTCAATTGACTGGCTGAGACAACAACCTCTTATGCGTGAATTACCTGAACACCAACTCATTATGAGTCATGCGGGTGTACCACCCCAGTGGTCGCTGGAGGTATTAAGAGAAGAATCCGCACTCGTCAGTCGCGCCCTCAAGCACGATGATTATCTTGAGACATTAATAAGCCAAATGTATTCAGATACCGCCGAGCAATGGGATCCAAGTGCAATTGGCATAGAGCGCTTACGTTATTGCATCAATGCATTAACACGCATGCGCTATCTTTATGTCGATGGCCGACTTGATTTTGATTGCAAACAACCTCCTGAAAACTGTACTAATCCACAACTCAAACCTTGGTTTGAGTTTGCTTCGCCGCTGCGCCAGAGTCATACCTTAGTATTTGGCCATTGGGCTGCGCTGATGGGCAAAGTCGACGATACTAAATTAAAGGCTTTAGATACAGGCTGTTGTTGGGGTGAGCACTTAACCTTATGGCATCTTGAAAAAGACCAAAAAATTACGCAAAAAAAGTTAAAAAAGAGTTAAACTAAAACAGCTTAAAGTCGATAACAGACTGAGCCGCCTAACCCTGAATATCACCCTGTTTTCATTTGGAAAAATATAATAAAAATCGGAGTATCCTATGAAATTTAATGTAGCCACCAGAGTGATTGGCGGATTTGGTATTGTCACACTTTTACTCGTGTTACTAGGATTTACATCTTATTTAACCAACAATAGCCTAAAAGCCAGCTCTGCTATGATGCAAGAGTTAAGCTTGCCCGCGCTGAAATCGACAAACCACCTTAGTGAAGCATTGAGTGAGCAACAAAGACAAATCCTCATTGCCTATAACACCCCTAGATCGGCAAATATCCCGAATATTCGTAAAGTGTTCGAAGACCACGGGACTCAGTTCAAAAACGAAATTGCCACCCTCACTCAGTTAGTCAAGAGCCAGCAGAATCTATCTTCTTTAATTGCCCAATTAAGCGGCAGCTTTGCCACCTTTGAGCGAGATAGTATTGCCATGATCGCCGAACGTGAGGCCTCATTGAGCAAGCAAGAACAGCTCGTTGAACTAAAGAAAAAGCTCGAAAATGCCGCCGATGATGCCTCATCAGAACTGCTCGATATTGTTGATTTAGAAAGCAGTCAGAATCCCGATGAGCAGAGTCTTGCTGCATCAGCCAGCGCTATTGATACTAGTCTCGGAAATATCATCACTACTATTGCAGATTTAGTAACGAATGACGAAGACAGTAAGCACGAACTGATCTCAAAGGAACTTGACTACATTATCAGCGAAACCAAGAACAAACTTGAATATGTGAATCGTCACGGTCAAGGTATTGTCGAAGCGGATACCTTAAGCTCGGTCACTAAAGATATCGAAAAAGTATTAGCGCTCGTCACAGGTCCGCAATCTATGTTGCAGCTAAAATCGAGTCAGCTCTCCCACTCCAAAGAAGCTGTGATAAAACTAGGCATTATCGAAAAAGATGTGAAAGTCATCAATTCCAACATGAATGATGTCAGCGATAACATCGAACTTGTTGCCGCGAACATGAGCAATGACACCATAGCCAAGATTGACTCTGCCAGCATACAAACCATGATTGTCGTGTTAATAGCAATCGTTGTCGCAGTGATTGTGAGTTTTGCTGTGGTGAATCCGTTAAAACGCTCACTCAGCCAAGTGAACAATGCCCTTAACGTCTTAGCCTCAGGCAACCTTACCCATAAACTAGATGATTCTGGACACGATGAATTTGCCGAACTAGCAAAAAACTGTAATCGTCTCGTCGATAGCTTACGCAGTTTAATCATAGGTATTCTAGATAGGTCAAATCAACTTGCCGCGGCAGCCGAACAAACATCAGCAATCACAGCGCAAACCACCTCAGGCATACAAGAACAAAAAAGCCAAGTTGACCAAGTGGCTACTGCGACAACTGAACTTAGCTCTAGTGCTCAGCAGGTGTCTTTAAGTGCCAATCAAGCCCTTGAGCAAATCAAACAGGCTGATCAAGAAACTCAGCACATGCGTGCCATTGCACAAGAGAACAAACTGACTATTTTGGCTTTAGCCGATGAAGTGGCCAAAGCGGGTGTTGTGATTAATAAAGTGCAGTCGGACAGCGCCTCTATTGGCTCAATTTTGGATGTGATCCGTGGTATTGCAGAACAGACTAACCTACTCGCCCTTAACGCCGCTATTGAAGCCGCCCGTGCGGGTGAACAAGGTCGTGGTTTTGCGGTAGTTGCCGATGAAGTGCGTAGTTTAGCCTCACGCACTCAAGTGTCGACCCGAGAGATCCAACAGATGATCGAAGTGTTGCAGCAAGGTGCAGAGCAAGCCGTTGCCGCCATGGATATGGGGCGTGCTCAAGCCAACGCCTGTGTTGAAAAAACGGAGCAAGCCAACATTGCCCTCGAGACCATTAGCCAATCTGTGCATAAGGCCTATGATTCTGGCACCCATATCGCCCATGCTGCGCAGGAACAGAATTTAGTAAGCCAGCAAGTTTCTGAAAAACTAGAGCATATTGCAGCAATTTCAGAAGAAACCGCTATCGGTGCAGATCAAACGGCTCAGTCTAGCCATCAAGTCGCCAAATTAGCCGAAGAACTCCAAGCTTCGGTCGGTGAATTTAGAGTCTAATGTTTATCACCACTAAAACCTAGGGTCGCTTAGCGGCCCTTTCTTTTGAGACGAATTCACTTGCCTATCTTACTGACGACTCGAACTGTCCGGCCTTTGCACAAATTAAGACCATAAAAAATGCCAAACTTAAGTTTGGCATTTTTATCTAGCTTAATGCTAGATACTTGATATTAGACGTTTAATATAACGTAGCAGCAAATAGGGCTAAAGTGCCGCTAAGTTCAAATCCGCATTACTCTTCTTCACCGCCAGCAGCAGCGCCAAGACGCTCTTTCACTGCAGCGGTAATTGGGCTAGCACCATGACCGTTTGCTTCAGCCCAAGCTTGGATAGTCATCCCATCAGCTTCAGCAACACTCAATTCAGTCGCCGACAAACGCTTAGCCACAAACTCACCGGTATCGTTCGCACTCGCACCGTAAGCGGTGCGCAATAGACTTGCACCATCGCAACTGATACCACTGTAAATCTGACGTAACTTAACGCGGCTTTCTTTTAACTTTTTACGTAAGCGGTTTTTGTCATTAGCTTTTACATAATCACAAAGACTCGCTACGAGTGGATCTTCCCCCGCAACGGCAGAGGTTGGTACAGCAATAGAACTAAATCCAATCAACGCAGCCAAGGCCACAGGCATAAGACGCATCCGATACTCCTTAATACTTTCTTATAGTTTTATTATCAATTCTGTATGGGCTGCATCTATTGTCTAAATGATATTGACCTCTTGGCTTTAGCTCTCGTTCGAAATCTAGGATAACGAAATAGGCTATCTCTTTCCGTGAAAACTAAATGTCCGATATGATGCAATACGTTAGATAAACTGACGCCCCATACACACAGGGTACACAACAGAAGCTGCAATTTAACATTTTTTTACCAAATTGATAAAGCGATATTCCAAACCAGCCGCATTTATACTCGCCAAAGATTCAGTTTCCTTCCAAGTCCCATCGTCCCAGTGGGGGAAAAATGTATCGCCTTCCACCTCAAGATTGATTTGCGTCAAATATAAGATATCGGCGCAGGGCAATAACTCGGCATAAAGCTGGCCACCACCTATCACCACTAACTCTTCACACTCACCAGCAGCTTGTTTGGCTGCATCAAACGAGGTCACACAGGTCACCCCCTCAATCACAAGATCCGTTTGGCGTGAAATCACTATGTTATGTCGACCAGGAAGGGGCCTACCGATTGACTCAAAGGTCTTACGTCCCATCACAACAGGCTTGCCTAGGGTCATCGCTTTAAAGTGACGTAGATCTTCTGGAAGATGCCATGGCATTTTATTATCTTTTCCGATGACTCGATTGTTTGCCATCGCGGCTATCATAGCAATGCGCATGCTCACTCCTGTTTTATAGAAATAGAATTATTGAATGACGGGACGGGTCCTGAAATACAGCAAACTCGGCATGGCCAAACCCACAGCTAACGCCCCTAGAATAAAGACAGTTTTGAGGCCATTACTAATCACTTGCCCCGTCAGTTCAGGACTGACTTGAGATTGAGCGGTCAATTGCACTAAGGCAATCACAGTATTAAATGCATAAGTGCCAGGGATCATAGGAATAATCGCGGCGACAGCATACATTAAAGGTGGCGCTAAGTGGCGCTTACCAAACCCTATGGTAATAATCCCTACTAATGCCGCTGCGGCGAAGGTTGCCCACTCGATTGGCAGACCAAACTGTAACATTAAAGTACGGGAACTATGGCCAATGGCTCCCGCTAAAGCGCAGTAAGGAAGAAATCGTTTAGGAACATTAAATACCATAGCAAATCCTACGGCGGGGATGGCAGAGAAAAAAGCATCGTGCAAAAGAGCTATCAATAATTCCATCATAGGAAAATTCCGCCGATCTGCATCGCAATCGTAATGCCAATCACAGAAGAAACGGTCAGCAAAGTAGCATGACCCCAGCGGGATATACCGACATTCATGTGCCCTTTTACCATGTCGGAAATCGCATTAATCATCGGAAAACCCGGCACTAACATCAGCACACTCGCTGCCATAGCAGCCTTAGGAGTTTCGCTTAACTCAAACAAATAACCCGTTTGAGCCAGCATACTGGTGACGAAAGCAGTGATGGCAAAATTGACTAATAAATTAAAATGCCGCTTAGCAATTGCTAAACGTACCGACATACCCACTGCCGCGGCAAAAAAAGTAATCACGCATGCAGTGAGATCACCATTAAATAAATGACAGAAGCTAGCGCACGACAGGCCAATCATTAATACCACTAAGCTAGAAGGATAGGTTTTAGGTTCAATCCGCGCCAAACGTTTACGCACTTCATTTGGGCCATACAGCCCCTTTTCCGCGAGTAAACAGATACGTTGCAATTCACAGACGACTGTCATGTTAATGCCATGCTCACGAATACGACGAGTAGTTGTGATACAGCGACCATGAACCAAACTGGTTAACACGAGGGAATTAGAGGAAATAGAGAGTTCTACGCTGGCAAGACCTAAAGCCTGACCTAGACGCTGGCTGATTTCTTCAACTAAATCAGATTCCGCGCCGTAGGCCAGTAGCAATTGTGCAGCACGCACAACTTGCCGAGTAATATCATTTTGAGTATCAGCGTACACAGAACTCTCAAAACTCAAAGATTACTATTATCTTTGGTAAATAACTTCTACGTCGTAGTCGTCATCATCAAAGTCGTCGTCATCATCTTCATCAACATAATCTTCATTCAATGAATCAAGGTTTGCTTGATGATAATTATCCCACTTGAACTCAACTTCACTATCTGGGTCGACTTCATTGTCTTCAGGTGGAAGACTCGCAATATAATCGAGGAGTTTTAATGCCAACTCACTGGTACCGTCGCGGTTATAGGCGGAGATAGTATAAACATCGCCTTCCCAACCCATTTCTTTAACGATACGATCAACCTTCTCTTGCAGCTCTTCTTCAAGCAGCAGATCGGTTTTGTTAAAGACTAACCAACGCGGCTTACTCGCCAACTTTGGAGAATATTTCTCAAGCTCACCTACGATAGCGCGCGCAGACTCAACCGGATCGGTTCCGTCAATCGGCTCAATATCTATGATGTGCAGCAGAATACGACAACGCTCAAGATGCTTTAAGAAGCGAATACCTAAACCCGCACCATCGGCAGCGCCTTCGATGAGACCAGGAATATCCGCAATCACAAAGCTTTGTCCAGGACGTGGATTAACCACACCTAAGTTAGGCACCAGTGTTGTAAACGGATAATCAGCCACTTTCGGCGTTGCACGGGAAACCGCACGAATGAATGTCGACTTACCCGCGTTAGGCATGCCAAGCAAACCAACGTCAGCCAGCAGTAACAACTCTAATTTAAGGCTACGAACTTCACCGGGTGTGCCTAACGTCTTTTGACGTGGGGCACGGTTAGTACTGCTCTTAAAACGAGTGTTACCTAAACCATGGAAACCACCTTTGGCAACCAATAGCTTTTGACCGTGGGTTGTTAAATCCCCAAGGACTTCTTCAGTATCATGATCGACCGCGCGAGTACCAACAGGAACTTTTAAGATCAGATCTTTACCGCTATGACCAGTACAATCACGGCCACGACCATTTTCGCCACGTTCAGCCATGTGAAAACGTTCAAAACGGAACTCGATCAAAGTGTTGAAGTTTTCGTCAGCCTGCAGAAAAACACTGCCACCGTCGCCACCATCACCACCATCAGGACCACCATCAGGTACATACTTTTCGCGCCTAAAGCTAACACAACCGCTACCGCCGTCGCCTGCTTCGACCCTAATTACTGCCTCATCGACAAACTTCATACTTACTCCTGGCACCACTGAATGAAGCAATTATACCGTCTAACTTCATTGGTCGCCAAAAAACTCGAGATACTTTGCTCCCAATCTTACCTGTCAATGCTCATTCTTGGTAATCATTTACCAACTCAAGCATCTACACGGCGTAAATAGAAGCACAAAAAACAGAAAGCCCCACCAATGGCGGGGCTTTAACAGTATAAGCTAGGTTCGAAAGTTAAGCTTCGATGCTAATAAACTTACGGTTATTAGCGCCTTTAACTTCGAATTTAACTTTACCGTCAGTCAGAGCAAACAGAGTATGGTCACGACCAATACCTACGTTTACACCAGCGTGGAATTTAGTACCACGTTGACGAACAATAATGTTACCAGCTAGAACTGATTCACCGCCAAAGCGCTTAACACCTAGACGTTTACTTTCTGAATCGCGGCCGTTACGAGTAGAACCGCCAGCTTTTTTATGTGCCATGAGTTAGACTCCTATTATGCGTTGATAGCAGTAATTTTAACTTCAGTGAACCACTGACGGTGGCCCATTTTCTTGTCGTGGTGCTTACGACGACGGAACTTAACGATAGTAACTTTATCGCCACGACCGTGACTTACAACTTCAGCAACGACTTTACCGCCAGCTACTAAAGGAGCACCAACATGCACTGTTTCGCCATCAGCGATCAAAAGAACTTGATCGAACTCGATAGTTTCGCCAGTTGCAACTTCTAACTTTTCTAAACGTACTGTGTGGCCTTCAGCTACACGGTGTTGTTTACCACCACTTTGAAAAACAGCGTACATAGCTATTTTACTCCAATTCCTAACACGCGGGCTCATTCTTGGATGAGGCAGGGTGCTACAAAAACTTTATTGACAATGGGCGCGGAGTTTACGCGAAGAATCTAACTCTGGCAAGCCCTAATTAGGAAAGAATAAAAAAAGACCGGATTAACTCTCACATTAGTTGAGCTAGTGCTGTCATATGTCAGAATTTTAGGTAAAATTCATTTCATTATAACACGTGAGCCTAAACAGGGGCCGGGTACGTAATGACCCCACAACCAGAGTCTATTATGGATTTAAACGCTATTCGTCAACTGGCTGACACTGATATGCAAGCAGTCAATCAGCTGATATATAAACAGCTTGAATCAGATGTCGCCCTAATTAATCAATTAGGTTTTTACATTATTAATGGTGGTGGTAAACGTCTTCGTCCTCTGCTGTCGGTTTTAGCCGCACGTGCGGTGAGCTACGAAGGCGAAGCACATCTTAAGCTAGCGGCGATTATTGAGTTTATCCATACAGCCTCATTGCTCCACGATGATGTCGTTGATGAATCGACGTTACGCCGCGGACGAGAAACCGCCAATGCACTGTTTGGCAATAGTGCCAGTGTGCTAGTCGGGGATTTCCTTTATACCCGCTCATTCCAGATGATGACTGAACTTGACAACATGAAAGTGCTCAGAGTGTTAGCTGATACGACTAACGTGTTGGCCGAGGGCGAAGTCTTACAGCTGATGAATTGCAATGACCCAGACACCACTGAAGAAAGCTATATGCGGGTCATTTATTGCAAAACAGCCAAGTTATTTGAAGCCGCGACGCTACTCGCGGGCGTGCTAGCAGGTGCAACGCCTGAGCAAGAAACCGCCTTAGGCAACTATGGTAAGTATCTCGGCACCGCCTTTCAGCTTACCGACGACTTACTCGACTATACCGCCGACAGTGACGAGCTAGGAAAGAATATTGGCGATGACCTTGCCGAAGGTAAACCGACTCTGCCACTCATCTATGCCATTGCCCATGGCACAGACGAAGAGAAACAGCTCATACGTCAAGCAATTGAGCAAGGTGATGGTACTCAGGCCATAGATAAAATCGTAGCAGCACTGCACCATTGCGGCGCGTTAAACTACACCCAACAAAAAGCAATTGAAGAATCAGAGAAAGCCATCGCGGCATTATCTGCTTTACCCGATAGCGACTATAAGCAAGCCTTAGTAACGCTAGCTAAGATTTCGGTCGACAGAAACCACTGATTGCTAACTAATGTAGTTTCGCCCCAAAAAATAAAGGTCTTACTCAGTAAGACCTTTTTTATTGCTTTAACCGCAATCCTAAAATCAAACCTGCCAAAGGATCGGCGTTTCGCCTCGCTCAAGCAATAATTGATTCACTTGAGAGAAATGCCCACAACCAAAAAAACCGCGATAAGCCGATAAAGGTGAAGGATGTGGTCCTGTGAGCACTTGATGTTGCGGTGCGTTAATCACTTGACCTTTTTTGATGGCATGACTGCCCCAAAGCACGAAGATAATCGGCTGAGTCTGCCGATTTAATAATTCCAGCACCGCAGTCGTAAATACTTCCCACCCAGCTTTGGCATGGGAATGCGCCTTGCCTTGCTCAACCGTCAGCACAGTATTGAGCATCAATATCCCCTGCTCCGTCCATGCGGATAAATCACCATGGGATGGCACAACAAAACCTTCAATATCCGTCGCTAACTCTTTGTACATATTGGCTAAAGATGGCGGTGGTTTTATCCCGCGTTTAACCGAAAAACATAAACCATGGGCTTGATCTGGGCCGTGATAGGGATCTTGGCCAATCAAAACCACTTTGACTTGTTCAAGGGGCGTCATACTAAAAGCATTGAAAACATCAACTTCGGGGGGATAAACCACTTTCCCAGCCCTGCGTTCATTATCAACAAATGCGCTTAGTTGCTGAAAATAAGGCAAAGCTCTTTGCTCATCGATAAATGTTTGCCATGTCACCTGAGTCACTATTTTACTTCCTCAATTCTATAATCGGGTTAGCTTAAAAGTCCTAAAGTGGTATGGCAAGTTTGCAGACCTTACTTGCCGCTAAGTAATACCACTAAACCTGCTAGGTCTCACGTTAAGACTTTCAATTTAAAACATTCGAAATTAAGTGATATAGTGCGCCCATTCTCGCACACTCTGATACGTAATGATGATCCAACATTCTGATAAATCAATTCAAAGACATCAAACGGGTTTCACCTTAATTGAACTTGTGGTGGTCATCATAGTGCTCGGTATTTTAGCCGTAGTGGCCCTGCCAAAATTTATCAATGTGCAACAAGATGCGCAAATTGCAACCGTTAAAGCGGCAGGCGGAGGCTTTAAATCAGCCATCAATCTGGCACGTTCCGTATGGGCTGTAAAAGTGGGCTCAGGTCCAAAAGAGGATTTACCCGTATTTGGTATGGCACAATCCGAACAAATAGATTTCAACGCCTTCGGTTGGCCAGCACAACACTATATCCATGGCAATGAGGCCTCTCCGGCACTCGATAATGTTGAAGACTGTATATCGGTATGGGAAGTATTATTCCAAAATGCCCAGCCGAGTGTCTCGCGCTTGAATATTGATGCGACTGAAACCGACTATAAAGCCAGTTATACCGATCCTGGCCAGTGCACTTATTTGTATCGAACAAACGATAAACTGTCGATTAATTATGACTCCCACACAGGAGTCGTCATTACCGACACAGATCCCAATAGTTAATGCCTGACGATTCCTTCTTACACCAATTAAGTTAGAATCGAACTTTAATCTGTTACTTTTTTAGAGTGAACGCCATGACCGACACGAGCAGCACCACCATTTACGAACTTGCCGATCAGTTTATTGCCTTAGCCAATCAGCTAAGCCAACAAGAAGCAGATGTAGGTAAAGTTGGCACAGCACTCCGTTTTGCCGCAGCACGTTTTAATGCCTTCGAAGCCGCGATAAAATCAGCGGATCTCGGTGCAGAAAAAGAGAGCGCATTAGAATGGTTTAGCAATGAATTCAAAGAAATGCTGAGTGACAACTTAGACGACCACATTGCCAATCCACCCATTATCCAAGAAAGTGTGGCAGAAGAAGCTGATAATTCTGTGCAAATGTTTAAAGGCTAATCACGCCTTGATTTAAATGCATAGCCATCAACAAACACGCCATCGATTGATGGCGTGTTTGTTATTTAAAACCAATGATTTTAGATAGATCACTAAAGCGTGTACACCACACGAATCGCCAGCAATATTAATACTACGCCGGACAACTTATCAATTAACCCCGCTTTCTCTCTCAATTTAGGCAACACACTCGAGTGGGATAGTAATAAGGCTATCAAGGTGTACCAAAGACCATCGACCACTAACGGTGTAAAAACAATTAATGCTTTAGCCGTCATGCTGTCGGCGACCATCACAAATTGGCTGAATAACGCAAGAAAAAATAGCATTATCTTAGGGTTGAATAAAGAAATAGCAATACCATCACGGGCTGCAGTTAAGGTATCCGTCGCCTCCCCTGCAGCCAATTTAGCTTGCATACCGCCATTGGAACGCAGCGCTTGAACTCCCATCCAAGCAAGGTATAAGGCACCGAGAATCGCAATGCCATTAAAGACTAAGGGCGCCTTTTTAAGGACTACGGCTAAGCCCAGTAACGTCACCAGCGCATAGATCCCAATCCCTATCGAGTGTGCCCAAGCACAAACGATACCCTTTCCCCGCCCACCACCTAAAGTATGACGTACTACCATAGTCAAACTTGGGCCCGGCGACATAGCCCCCAAACAACAAATAGCCAATAAACCTAACCAAGTACTCCAACTCATTGATGACACCTTTCGCCGAATAAAAATGCCCACTGCTGGGCCTTAAACTTGCTTGCTATTCTAACATCGCGTCATCAAGGCGTTAACGCTAATAAATCCATTTTCAATAAATGAACAGTCATTTAAGAGAATCCCAAACGCGATAATCCCATAAATTCACACTGATTTAAGCCGTTAACCGCTAAGATTAGCGTTAACCTAAGTCTTTATAGCCAAACCTTAATACCTAAGCCTTCATCGCTATTATCACAAAGGCGATTCTCAATCAGGAAATTTTATGAACACTATAACGCTGATCAGTATTTTTATTCTTTGCCTATTAATAGGTGCGATCTTATTACTGCTTTGGCAAAGACAAAAAGGTAAAACCATACCGCTGACGGTGATTTTTGTGCTGGGATTTTTCGCCTTAGGACTCAGTGCTATTATTGGATTTGTGCACAAAAGCGAGGATTACCAAGCCTATCAAAAACTACAATGGCACACCTTAGCCCCAGAGAAAATCGCGCCTCTGGTTGCCCAAGGCTATACCGTCTTTGTCGATATAACCTCTGATTGGTGCACCATCTGCCAAACGAATAAAGCGGAAGTCACCCACAGGGAGCAAATTGTAAATGCCTTGATGGCCGACAATATCATCCTGATGCAAGGTAACTGGAGTGAGGCGAATAAAACGATTGAAACCTATATGCGCCATGAAGGAGTGCCCGGCACGCCCTACAATAAAATTTATGGTCCAAGCGCCCCTAATGGGATTCTCTTGCCGTCAAAACTCAGTATGAGTGATGTGTTAAATGGTTTAGTTGCCGCGCAAACGAATCGTAACTAAGCCCTAAACCATATTTAGGACGAGTCAAATACGAATAAAAAAGGCTGCATTGCAGCCTTTTTGCTTACTTCACTTCTATTTATAAAAGCCAAATTTCTTGAAAGGTGGGTTAGAAATCGCTTCTATAAATTGGCTTACTCATTAAAAACGGTAATTCACTCGACCATAGTAGAAACCGCCGTTGTAATCGAATGGCCCACTTTCATAATAAACGCCACCGAGTTCACCCAAGGTCCCTTCTTTCAGCTTTTGCGCTTCTTGATCAAATAGATTATTAGCCCCCACCGCCAGGGTTAAGCCATCAAGTAATTGATAGCTCATTTCAAGATCGACGGTCACTGCAGCATCAGCCATTTCAGAGCCCCAGTCAGAGGTATCATCAGCGTGAGTCGCATAGTACTCACCAAAATAGTTACCACGTAGTGACAGGGTTACCTTGTCCCATGACTGTGCCCAAGTTAAGGTGGCACGGTGCGCTGGGATACCATCTTCTAATCGACGAACTTTACCCGCATCGGTCGTTTTAAGATCAAACTTATCAACGCTGGTATCGGTCCAACCATAGGCAAGACTGAATTTAGCATTACCCGACAGGATTTCTGCATCATAGGAGGCGACGATGTCGATACCTTGAGTCGTAGTATCAAAGTCATTGGTGTAATAGCTCACACCTTGGATCAACTCAGGGAACTCAACCCCAGCGGCACGTAAAGCATCATAATCTTTAGCCTCAACATCAATCTTACTCGACTGTGCAATACGGCCCTCTACGCCAATGTTGTAGTAGTCGACCGTTAAGAAGAAGCTTTCGTACTCATATACAGCACCAATCGCATAACTAATCGACTCTTCAGGCTTTAATACTTCACCACCGTAAAATGCCGCAAGCGGATCGGTTGGTGGCGCAATAAAGGTCTGGATCAGTTCACCATCGATGATCGATGTCTGGGTATTCACCACGTTTTCTTGGCCAACCGTTGGTGCACGAAAGCCGGTGCTGTGTGATGCGCGGAACGACAATTCATCCGTTGCAGAATACTGCAACGTCAATTTGTAATTTAACGTATCACCAAAGGTTGAAAAGTCTTCGTAGCGCAGTGCTAAACCGAGTAACCAGTCATCACTTAAATAAGCTTCTAAATCAGTATAAATACCTATGTTATGACGTGAGTTTTTACCCGCAGACTCTGGGCCAAAGCCTTTAAAACCATGCGCACCAATGTTGAAACCTTGGCTAGCATAAGGGCCTGCAATCCACGAGGCTTCATCACCTTGAGAAATCTCAAACGACTCATTTCGCCATTCAAAACCAGAAGCAAAACTAATGTCTTCAATGCCTCCTAAGGTTATGAAGCGCGAGAAATCTAAGTTAACTGTAGTTTCAACTTGCTCATAAGCCCCCGTATCGAAATCCGTCGGGGTATCTAATCCCAGTGATGGATTCAACGAATTTTTAAGACCAAAACTGGCTTTGTTCGCCCCAGTACCAGCACTGAAATCATAATTCCATTCACCGATATCGCCTTTTACACCTGCGAAGAAGGACATATCTTCAATGGTACCGGTGAACTGCGGCGTATAGCCACCTGGAAATATCTGGTTCATAGCAAAGCAATTTGGGTCGGCAACCATCGCCTTGTATGCATCAGTGTCGAGTACGTTGCCGTCACTTCCATCAGCATTTTTAGGGATAGGTACGAGTCCACATGTTGATGGATCACCATTTACAGCGCCCACAAGTAAATTCTGGCCACCATCATTGGAATACACGTTGCTACGATTTTGTGGGTAACGATAATAGAAGCCCCCCACGGCATCACGGGAAGACAGATTACCAAAGGCATAGGCGTGCATATTGGCATTAATGTCTAAGCCTGAGTTGATGAACACTGAATAGTCATCATTAATCTCAGGATTACCCCACACTTGTGCGGGGTCATTAATCGCGGTATTACCCTGCTCGGCTAAGTTAGCCGCATCAGGACGCTGCACACTACGGCTAGTGGAGTCAGCATTTTTATACTGGAAGCTTAAATTGACGAAGCCATTTTCAGTCACAGGTAAACCGACATCACCTTCGACCGTGGTGGTAGCACCATCACCCTCGTAATATTCTCCTTGGGTCACAGTGATGGAACCACCCTCGGAATTATCTTTTAAAACAAAGTTCATGACTCCGGCAATCGCATCCGACCCATACTGCGCAGCAGCACCGTCGCGCAACACTTCAACTTGCTTTAATGCAGAACCAGGAATAACTGAGATATCAGGACCTTGAGCGCCATCGTTAATACCACCACCCTGGAACGCAATCACAGATGCACGGTGACGACGCTTACCGTTGACTAGCACTAGCGTACTGTCTGATGGCAAACCCCGTAAATTAACGGGACGAACTAAGGTTGCTGCATCACTGATCGGTTGAGCGCGTGAGTTAAACGATGGCACCGAAGTCACTAACATATCAATCATGTCAGTTGAGCCATTCTTTTTAAGGTCGTCACTACTAATAATATCAATAGGAACGGGAGAATCGCCGATTGAGCGTGGCGCAGCACGGGACCCTACAACTGCAATTTTTTCAACGTTCTCATTTTTAACAGCCGTCTCATCTTCTTCTGCTATTGCCTGCGGACTGATTAAACTACCAGACAAGGCTAGAGTAATCGCCAAACTCACTGCACTTAATCCAAACTTCTGCTTCTTTGAGGTCATCATATTCATCCCAACTGCTTATTATTTTTAGAATACCTGACCTGCTTTGTGCGATTCTCGTCCCTAAACCTTGCTACCACGGTCAACGCAAAATCACATTACACAAACATTTTTATAACATAAATTAAACAATATCCAATGTTAAATCAGACTTTTGAATGAATATTAGTCATTTATCTTTTATATCAATTTCTTAGATGAAAATATTTTTTAGAGTATGGAACCAAGTAAAATGTACTCGAACGGCAAAAAGTGTGAGCAGAAAAATCACCAAAGAAAAAATGCTTAAAGGGCATAATCAAAAACACGATATATCGCGTCACAGTACTTAAGGTATACTCAGAAAATACCGCCAAAACCAGAGTAAGACAGATGACCAATAAGATTTCAGTCAATAATGAAAAATCGATAGATAAGCATTTCTTACCGGAAAACCAGTTACTGCTCAACGCTGTCGGCGAAGGTATTTATGGATTTGATTTAAGCGGTAATGCGGTGTTTATCAATCCGGCAGCCGAACGCATGACGGGTTGGAAGAATGAAGAGCTACTCGGTAAAAACATCCATAACTGTCATCATCACAGCCATGCAGATGGCAGTCATTATCCCCAAGAGGATTGTCCAATTTACAACACCTTAAAGGATGGGATCACCCGAGAAATCACTCACGATGTATTTTGGCGTAAAGATGGCAGTAGCTTCCCCGTTCATTACAGTTCCACCCCTGTTTACCGTGACAATCAACTGATTGGCGTAGTCGCGATATTTCGCGATATTAGTATTCAAAAACAAACAGAGCAGTCATTACGCCAAGCCCTAGCCCAAGTACAAGCGCTCTCGGAGCGACTCGCCTCTGAAAATCATTATCTACAGGCAGAGTTGGCAGACAAAACGGGTGATGTGGATATTTCGGGTGCCAGTACAGTGATCCGCCATATGATCCAGCAATTGCACATGGTGGCCAATACCGACAGTACTGTGCTCATTTGTGGTGAAAATGGCACAGGAAAAGAACTCGTTGCCCGTAACTTACATCAGCTCAGTCGCCGCAAAGATAAACCCATGATCAGTGTCAACTGTGCCGCGTTTTCGGCATCTTTACTAGAAAGTGAACTCTTTGGTCACGAGAAGGGGGCATTTACTGGCGCCACAAGCCGCCGTAAAGGTCGCTTCGAACTTGCTCATCAAGGCACACTGTTCCTCGACGAAGTCGCTGAACTCAGTTTAGAAGCCCAATCAAAACTACTGCGAGTCATCCAAGAACAATCCTTTGAACGTCTCGGTGGCAGCGAAACCATTCAAGTGGATATTCGCTTAGTCGCCGCCAGTCACCACGATTTACTCAAGCGAGTCGAACAGGGATTATTTAGGATGGATCTCTATTACCGTTTGAATGTATTCCCTATTCAAGTACCACCACTGCGCGCAAGAATCGAAGATATTCCCGAACTCGTCAGCCATATTCTGCACAACTTGAATCGTAAACTAGGTAAAAAAATTCGTGGAGTGAGCCAAAAAGGGCTACAAAAACTCATGGCTTATACTTGGCCCGGCAATGTGCGCGAACTGCAAAATATCCTCGAACGCGAAGCCATTCTATCCCAAGGAGATATTCTGCAGATCCACGCTATGCCGAGCAATAATCCCTTAGCTCAAACCCAAGGGCAAACCTTAGCGGAAGCGGAAGCGCTGCATATAGAACAAACCCTTAAGCGCTTAAACTGGCGCATATCCGGCCCACTCGGCGCAGCGAATGTCCTCGGTGTGCCCGCAAGTACACTGAGATCGCGAATGAAAAAACTGGGGATCCAGCGTCAATCGAGTGAAATCTAATTCAAAACGAGCACACTAAAAACGCGATATATCGCCAATGTGTGATATATCGTGATCTTTATCTGGCTTTAATCACAAAATAACCATATATATCATAAGGTTGAATCATTCAAAACTTGGCCTAGCGCTTGCTATAGGGAGGCGAATCTTATTTAAGCCGTTAGGACCCTTTATGCCCAAGAGCGAAGTTACCCCAAATTCTCCAAGTGTAAATAAGAGTGTGGGCGCGAAACCTGCCTCAGTAGAGCTACACATTCCGGTTAAAAACCTCTCTACTGAAACCGCAGCAAAGAGTCGTCTCCCCTCTGGCAATATCCATTTCCGTGAGCAAAAAGGTGATTTTCAGCGCCTGCGAACCATGATGAATAGCCTATTGATCGTGATGTTTTTCGCCTTGCCGTTTATCTCTATTGATGGCCGCCAAGCAATACTGTTAGATATCAGCCAACAACAGTTTTTTTTCTTTGGTATCACGCTCTGGCCACAGGACTTTACCTTGCTGGCATGGATTTTTATCGCCGCCGCCTTCGGTCTGTTTTTCATTACCGTATTTTGGGGCCGTGTTTGGTGCGGTTACCTTTGCCCACAAACGGCGTGGACCTTTATCTATGTGTGGATAGAAACGCGCATCGAAGGCAGCAGTAATAAACGTAAGCAGCTCGACAAAGCCCCTTGGTCTAGCAGTAAAATCGGTAAAAGAAGTGCAAAACACTTACTTTGGGGTCTAACAGCTCTGCTCACTGGCTGTGGTTTTATCGGTTATTTTATTCCCGCCCGCGAACTTTATGTGGACATCTTGACGGGTAATGCCAGCTTCTGGGTGACAAGCTGGGTGTGGTTTTTCGCCATTTGTACTTATCTCAATGCGGGCTGGATGCGCGAGCAAATGTGCTTACATTGCTGCCCCTATTCACGTTTCCAAGCTGTGATGTTCGATGCCAACACTAAAACCGTGACCTATGATGCACAGCGCGGTGAAGCCCGTGGCCCTCGCAAACGTAAACAAGAGAACAATCAAGATAACCATACTTTAGGTGACTGTGTTGACTGTAATTTGTGTGTCGAAGTTTGCCCGACAGGGATAGATATTCGTAACGGCTTGCAATATGAGTGCATCAACTGCGGCGCCTGTGTCGATGCCTGTAATGAGACTATGTTGAAGTTCGATTACAAGCAGAATCTTATCGGCTATATGAGTGAAAATGATCTTAAGGGAGTGAATTACTCCTATTGGCGCTCGCCGCGTTTCTTAGGCTACGGTGCAGCGGTCATTATCATGTTTATCGTCATAGGGTTAGACTTAAATAGCCGCAGCGAGATCCAGCTTAACGTGATCCGTGATCGTCAAAGCTTGTACCGTGAAACCTCGGATAATAAAGTTGAAAATACCTATCAGTTGAAGATCCGCAACAAGACACAAGATACTAAGCAGTATCAACTCGCCGTCGACAGTGAAATGCCCTTTAGCTTGATTGCCGATCCTATTATTACCTTGGCAGCGGGTGAACAAGTGGACTATCCCGTCACAGTATTAGCCGATAAGGATGCCATCCCCTCGGGGCGCAAAATTATCCAATTCTCGGTGACGGATGTTAAACAGCCAACACAACAAGTGAGCCAAGAAACCGGATTCTTCAGTCCTTAGCACTGGGCTTTTAGCACTTAATATGAGTTACCGTAACATTGGTCATCATCAAATTAACTAGCCAATCGGCGCTTGAGGAATCAACTCAAGCGCCGGTTAAAGGCAGATATTCATCCCCAAAGACAACCAGATCTTTAACGTCTCATACATCGGAATTAAACCTTAAACGCCTACAAAGCTGAAAATTTCTCCGTTAAACGGCGCATAGACAAAGCAAATTGAGCACATTTAATCTTAATCCTTAGAAACATAACGGTTACAAATTTTAAATTATCTTTCCTTCAACTCTTATTTAGGTTTTGTGGTTCATTAGATAACTAAGCTTCTAAGATAACTAAGCTATAGTTAAGCACTCAGCTTTAGAGTAAAAATACTATTTGTTACATAAAGATACCGTTATTGGCATAAAGATGTTTTTCGCGATAAGCATTGACCTCTAGTGCTAACACCCTCTAATCTAAACACCTGTTTAACTCCAAAATAATAACAACTAAACATCATCTTTGAGGTAGTTCAGCATGGCATACGATCAAGACTCTCAACTCAAACTAAACTACTCATCACTGGTCGATCTGATCGAGAAAACCAGCCTGCGTTACGGTGATAAACCCGCCTATGCCTGTCTCGGTAAAACCAGCAGTTTTAACGAGATAGAACGCGATTCTCGTTACTTTGCCGCCTATTTACAAAATAAGACCACACTCAAACCGGGCGATCGCATCGCCATTCAATTACCTAATATCACCCAATTTGTCATCGCGGCCTACGGCGCAATCAGGGCTGGGCTTATCTTAGTTAACACTAATCCCCTATATACCGAGCGTGAGCTCATCCATCAGTTCAATGATTCTGGTGCCAAAGCGATCGTGGTGTTATCCGATCTATTACCGACCTTAGCCAAAGTCATCGACAGCACCAAAATAGAATACGTCATTTCAACCCACCCTTTAGATTTGATCGATCCGCACGTACAGCCTAAGACAGGCCTGAAGAATGTGGAGTTTTGCCAAATTTTAAAACAAGGCGCAGAACTCCCCTTTAGCCGATTTATCTCAAATCTCGACGACCTCTCGGCGTTGCAATATACGGGCGGCACCACTGGATTATCTAAAGGTGCCATGTTAACCCACGGCAATATGCTCGCTAATGCGGCGCAGGTAAAATCCCGCATCGCGAGCGTGATCACCGAAGGGGAAGATATCTTCGTTGCACCGCTACCGATTTACCATATTTATGCGTTTATGGTGAACTTAGTGCTGTATTTCGAGTGTGGCGGCTGCTCGGTATTAATTCCAAATCCACGGGATATTAGCGGCTTAATTAAGACGCTTGCCAAATATCCCTTCACTGGATTTGCAGGACTCAATACTCTGTTTGTCGCCCTATGCCATCAACCCGAGTTTAAAGCACTCGACTTTAGCCATTTAAAAATCACCATCTCGGGCGGCACAGCACTGACGGCAGCGGCGGCCAACATTTGGCAACAGACGACAGGCAATATGATCAGCGAAGGTTATGGGCTATCTGAAACTTCGCCGGTGATTTCACTCAATGCACCCGGTTATCAAAAACTAGGCACTATTGGTAAACCTGTGATTGGCACTGAGGTTAAACTCTTAGATGAAAACGACATTGAAGTGCCATTAGGTACGGCCGGAGAATTAGCCGCACGCGGCCCACAAGTCATGCGGGGATATTGGAATAATCCGCAGGAAACCGCTAATGCTATGACTCAAGAGGGTTTCTTTAAAACCGGCGATATTGCCATAGCAACAGCGGAAGGTTTCCACCAAATAGTTGATCGTAAAAAAGATATGATCATAGTCTCAGGTTTTAATGTCTATCCCAACGAAGTGGAAAACGTCCTAGCGAGCCACCCTAATGTGATCGAATGCGCCGTGGTGGGAGTAAAAGATGAACACTCGGGCGAAGCGGTTAAAGCCTTTATCGTGCTCAAGGATGATAGCCAAGATCATCAACAGGCTAAAGAGGCTATTCTAACCTATTGCCGCGAGCAGTTAACCGCCTATAAATTACCAAAAGTCATTGAATTTATGGCGCAATTACCTAAAAGTACCGTCGGCAAAATTCTGCGCCGCGAGCTAAAAGATAAAGCTTAAAAACCGCATTTAAAGGCAAAGCTAAGAAACAAAAACACAATAAAAGACCCAGTAAGCTAGCCTGAGCGTTTCAGCTAGCAACTGGGTTTTATTTTACCTAAATGGTCTCATTCAAGGTGCTGGCATTGGCCTCTTCGGTTAACAATTGCAGACTGGCAAATTCACGATATAACGCATTAGATTGCATTAACTCTTGATGGCGACCGCAGGCGACAACCTCACCCTTATCAAATACAAAAATCCTATCGGCATTGATTACCGTCGATAAGCGATGGGCAATAATCAAGGTGGTTTTACCCGCCATCAATACGTCCAACGCTTGCTTCACTTTCTGCTCGCTTACCGCATCTAAGGCGCTGGTTGCTTCATCGAGTAACAATATCGGTCTGTCGGCTAAAATAGCCCGCGCAATGGCAATACGTTGCTTTTGTCCACCAGAAAGCCGCACACCACGCTCACCTAAATAGGTTTGATAACCTTCAGTAAACTCGCTAATAAACTCGTGGGCACGGGCCGCAATACAGGCATCTATCACTTCTTGCTCGGTGGCATCGACTCGACCATAACGCACGTTTTCAAGTACGCTAGTCGCAAAAATCACCGAGTCCTGCGGCACTAGAGCAAACTGCGACCGCAACTCCTGTGGCAGAAGATTGGCAATATCAATACCTTCCAGTCGAATACTGCCAGCGCTAGGCGCATAAAAGCGTTGCAATAACTGGAACAAGGTACTTTTACCCGCGCCACTTGGCCCGACTAAGGCAACCCGCTCACCCGCGGCAATAGCCATATTGAGCTTTTTTAGCACTAAGGCATCATGCTCTGGATAGGCAAAATTGAGTCCTTCAATCATTAACTCGCCACTGACCTTGGCGGGCAAAGTCACAGGATGAGTTGCAACGGGAATATCCACTTGTGTTTCAGCCAGTTCGATTAAACGTTCGGCGGCGCCAGAAGCCCGCTGAATTTCGCCTATCACTTCGCTAATCGTCGCCACTGCGCCCGCGACCATCACAGCGTAAAACATAAAGGCAGATAACTCACCGCCCGTCATCTTACCCACCATCACATCGTGGGCACCAACCCAAGTCACCATAGCAATCGCGGCGATACTTAAAAACATCACAGTTGAGATCAGCAAGGCACGGTAACGGATCCGGCCACTGGCCGCAGACATGACATCTTCGACGCGGCGATTGAACAAGCTACGGTCTTTATCTTCATGCCCATAGGCTTGCACCGTATGGATTTCATGAAGCGTTTCATCAACATAAGCGCCGAGATCGGCAACCCTATCTTGGCTTTCTCGCGCCAGCGTACGGACTTTACGGCCGAAAAAGATCACCGGCCCTAACACTAAGGGCACAGCCAACAACACCAGCAATGTCATCTTAACGCTAGTGATACCCATCATGACTAAACCACCAAGCACAGTTACGCTAGAGCGCAGCGCCATGGACAGACTCGAACCCACCACAGTTTGTAGCAAAGTAGAATCGGCGGTAAAACGGGAGATCACTTCACCAGTGCGCACCTTAGCGTAAAAGGCGGGAGAGAGTTTAAGCAGTTGATTGTAAACCGTTAGACGAATATCGGCGCTGACCCGCTCGCCAAGCCAAGTCATCAAGTAGAAGCGGCAAAACACAGCTGTGCCACTGACGGCGGTAATTCCGAGCACTAACAGTATGATTTCATTCAGCCGCTGCGCATTATCCCTTACAAAGCCTTCATCGACCATCAAGCGCACACCTTGGCCCAATGATAACCAAGCGAGCGACCCTATCATCAAGCAGATAATCGCCGCGACAACTTTCAGTTTGTAGGGTTTAAGAAAACCCATAATCCAAGGCAATACCGATCTTTGCTGCGCCGAGGTCCATTTAGCCTTTGATGTATCAGCGCTTGTTGTAGACGTGACTGGAATTAACTTTTCGGGCAATGGCTCAGCCCCCGCTTTAATGGGTTCGGAAGATTTGGCGAGTTCAGCTGTAGGCTCGGTCACGGGTGGCATCCTTGAGGTAGGTAAGGCAATTCAAATATAACATCAGCATGAATGGGATCATCTGCAGCCGTTAACCGCGCAGCATTACTTAAAGCATATAAGTGAGATGCTACCTCTTGCAGTGGAATTCAAGGGCTGTGTGGTTTTACTCAAAAGAAAAGCATAAAACAAACCCGCAGCGAGTGCGGGTTTGTTTTATTACAATAGCTTGACGCGGCTTAAGCGACTTGCTTGTTTTCCGGCGTTTTTGGCGTGCCGTGGTGGCCATCGCGCTTCCAATCCACATCTAACAACTCTGCGCCGCTCAGGCTAAATGCTTGGCCAAAACCTTTGACGTAAAGACCCTGATGAGGCGCGAGCTTATATAAGTTAAAATCGGTTAACGCCGCAAGGTTATCGGACATTTCGCCAAAACGTGCCGATAACACACCAACACCTTTGCTGAAGTCGGGCGTATCGCGGGGCACTGCCTCGGCAATCGCATCGAAGGTTAAACGCTTGCGGGCAAAAACCGATTTGGCCGCAGTTTCGTCTTCAACTAACATCACAGAGACCTTAGATGAGTGCTTTAAATTATGACCGTGACGGGCTAAGTCACTCACCAAAATATAAAAACCATCATCTGCCAGTGCGAAGGGCGCATAGCTCGCATTCGGCTGGCCATCTGTACCAATGGTGGCTAGTTGCAAGGTCTCGCGCTGCTGTTTAAAGGCTTCGATTTCGGGTAAGAGTTTGTCTCTTAAACGCTGTTCTTGTTCGGTAATTTCAGGCTTCATTTACTGTTTTCCTTAATACTTTTGTTAATGCTGCAATTCAGAGGTGTGATTGCACCGAGGCAAAGGCTGTCGCGAGCGCTTTAAATTGGCGAACTTGCTCAGGAAACAGTGCTCTTTGTTTATCACGGCCTAAATACACTTTGAACACCACCTCACCTTCACTGCCGAAAAAGTTAATCGAATGGCTCTCGCTGCCTCTAAAAGGTCTGCTGATCAAAGCGATACCACTCATGGCATCTAATTTGAGATGACCATGCAAACCGTCCCCCTTGCTGTAGAGGTTGTAATAACCGTGGGCGTATTTTCCCTCGGGGAAATCTCCTTTAAATTCAAATACGCTGCCAGATAACATCACAATAGTGGTTAACTTTCCCCATTTGGGTAAGGCTTGCAGTAATGTATCGAGCTGAGTTAACGGAACAAACACCACTTGTTCGGGCGGCAGCGCTGCAACCACTTCGAGCTCGGCAATGCCTAATTCACTGGCGAGCTGCGCTGGCATTAAATCAGCTTGTTGTTCAAATCGTTGTCGCAATTGCGCCTGTTGCTCACTTAGCTGACGTTGCTCAGAGTTTAAATCTGGCGCGACATTGAGCTCGGTATCGAGTGTCATCTTCATTTTACTGTCTCCAGCGGTAGTGACTATTGAGTGGCTTAGAACATATAGCGCGCCGATAACTTCATATTACGACCCGGTTGATACAAGGTTTGCCACGCTTGTTGATACTTCTCATCACCGATATTTTCGATTGCGAAATCCACTCTCACACCCGCCATCGCGCCCATAGTCGGCTCCCACGCTACATACACATCCCATAGGGTGTAATCGTCGTATTTCGCCACTTTAAAGCCGTCAGGCGTATTCGACTGAGTCGCCACATAAGTGACGCGAGTACCGAGTTTCATGTCGCCTTCCATAATGCCTTGGGATAAATCGACATTGAACTTATTGGCGGGTATATTTTCTATATCATCGCCCGTTTGACGATCTTCGCCATGGGTTTGGCCGTAATTCATCGCTAAACGAGTTTGGCCAATACGGTAACGACCGCTAATTTCAAAACCTGTTAAACGTGCATCTTCAACGTTATTCCATGAGGTCGTTTGCTCGAATCCAGGAATGCCACGCCAAGGATTAGACACTTGCTGCACGATAAAATCGTCCACATCGTTACGGAAAACGTTAAACGTTAGCGCCAGTTCATCATCACCCGCTAACTCACTGAAACGTAAGTCCGCTTTGATTTCTTTATTGCGCGCAGTCTCTGCTTTTAGATCCGAATTCACCGCGAAGGTGTTACATAAACCTTGGGGTAAAAATCCGGGGATTGGCGGGATACAATAATGGGTGCCGCTGGAGAACATTTCCTCTACCGTAGGTGCGCGGAAGGCTTGATCGTAACGTGCGCTTAAGGTCAACCAAGGCTGAGTCTGCCACACCAAGCCAAGCGATGGTGATAACTCATTGTCATCTGAGGATAAGTTGAGATTATGGCTGTCATTTTTAAAGCTGTCATAACGCAGACCCGCATCAAGATTTAACGTCTTAGTCAACTCAATATCTGCCCGCGTAAAAGCGCCCCATACTGTGGTTTCGCCATCGATATTATCTGGACGCTGGCCCACTTGGCCCGAATCATCACGCGTCGTTTCTATGGTATCGCGAAAACCATCGACCCCGTAGGTCAACAGAGTATTGCCTAAACGCGAACTGTTATTAAGGTTAATCCCCACAGTGCGGAACTCAGTACTGTCTTGCTGACCTTTCGTAATACGGTCTTCATCGTAGTCGGTACTGTTCCAATACACTTGCATCTTAGTATCCAGATACGGGTTATTAGCAGGATTGAGACTGTAGTTTAGGGTGAGGTTTTTATCGTCAGTCTTGCGGCGCACCAAAGGCACTGAACTACTCACAGCAGCAGAAGGATTGCTCGGTACTAATTCATTGTTTTTGCTGGCTCTTGCAGATAACTCTAACCGTGATGCCTCGTCGGCTTGCCAACCGAATTTAGCTAAACCACTGCTGCCTTGGGATGCACTGTTGTTTAGAGTTTCGTCATTACCAGTTTTTATATTGTTTGAATCGTAATAGGAACCATTGAGTAACCAATCGATGCTGTCTTGTTGACCATAGATAGCGCCACTGGTTTTAGTGCGGGAGCCATTGGTCTCATAACCTTGTTTGAAATAGCCACCAAAGGTCTCATCTGGCGCTAAAAAATCTTGTGCCGACTTAGTATTCTGCGCTACGACACCACCGAGGGCACCACTGCCCCACAAGCTACTGGCAGGGCCGCGCAGCACTTCGATGGATTTGAGCAACTCAGGGTCCATAAAGTAGGTACCTCTGTGACCAGAGCTGGTATTTTGTCTTGCGCCGTCAATTGTTTGCAACACACGATCGCCACTTAAACCACGGATTTCAACCCCTTGAGATGAAGCTCTTGGGCCATTGGTCAACGTAATATTCGCCTCATTTTTAAGGGCATTGGCAACTGATGATGCTTGGGCGACCGTAAGTTGCTCTTCATCCACCACTGCCACGCTACGGCTGGTTTCGGAGGCTTTTTCACTGATGCGTGTTGCACTCACTAATACTTCATCAAACTCTGTTGTGACCAGTTTTTTATCCGCATCCTGTTGAACAACAGGCTTAACACTTTCCTCTGCCGCTAACGTAAAACTTAGGGCCGTACCACTCAGTGCTATCGCCATGGCGATCACTAACGGCTTTTTTTTCATCTCTTCATCCTCAAGTGATATTCAGCTGTTTCCGTACAATTTATTACTGAGCCTAGACTCTCTTTCCAGACGCCAATCCTTTCGAGATTAAGTCTGTTCCAGATTTGGCTCTTTCGAGATTGAGCCTCTTCCAGATCGAGCCCAAGGCAATCAGTACCCATAAAGTAGGATAAATCGTCGGTTTAGCTGCTTTTTAAAGCGCTCATTCGAGCTATTGCAGGCACTCTACCTGAGACAACAAAATAGATCAAATGCAAATCATTATCATTTGCGATCTTGTTTATATTGAGATATCTTAATTAGGAAAATGGCTTTCATTGGAAAAAGAGGTTGCTGTGACACCAAAACGATATCTTGCCTTTGGCGCGTTAACGGTTGCCATCCAGACGGGTGTTATCGCCTCCCAACCCGCTATGACTATGCAGCCAAGCGCCCAATCATCGAGCGTAAACCAAGCATCGCTCACTCCCAGCGCGAATACTGTCACCCTTAATTTTTCTACCGCGACTAGCGCTGCAAGCAACACGAGTGCAGAGCCCATCAAGCAAACAGACGCCAAAGTAGCCACTGTGAACAGTACAGTGCAAAAAAACAGTACAGCGCAAAAAGTATCAACAGCAGAATCTGTCAATAAGGCGGTTATCCCGAAAACTAAAGCTGATCAACGAATTGACAGCCAACTCGCCAAAAAATCTTCAGCAACAAAACCCACGGCTAACAATCATCCGAATACGGACCCTTTAGCGACGAACGCTTTAGAACCAAGTGCTTTAAATCCAAGCGTTTTAGCACATAAGCGACTCGAACAAATTGAACATCAAACAGAACCCAAAACTGCACAAATGGATTTAATCACTAACGCAGCCGAAGTTGATGCAAAAGCGACCCCAAATGTGGCCAGTGAAACAGCTGACAGTGCCCAAACTAACATAGTGGAATTAGCCAAACCGCTGTTCGCTGCAGCGCCACCGCAACCGACTTATCCAAAGATAGCGCGTAAAAAAGGGCTAGAAGGCACCGCAACCATAGAAGTGATGTTTAACGAACTTGGTGAGCAACTTGCACTGACGTTAGTAAAAAGCTCAGGGTTCAGTCTGTTAGATCAAGCCGCGTTAGATGCAGTTGAAAACTGGCAATTTGCGGCGCCAGCGCAAAGGCTAGCGAGTCATTATAAGGTCAGAGTGCCTATTCGCTTCGCGCTCAACTAACAGGCCCAATGTTGCCACTGAAAAGTTAGCCCGTGGAGAGTTAGCTCGTAGGGAATTAGCCACCGCACAACTAGCCTGATTTTTGTTTTACTAACTTACATATAAAACTACTTTTTTCAATAGATTGGAGAGGCTTAATGCCCGTAACTGATTTTTCAACCCTACAGACTCAGCTTGGCGTGCTGACTTGGCCCTTGTTGTTATGTGCTTTTTTAGCTTTGATGATCTGCCTTGAACGTAGCGCCTTGTTTTTGCATCAAACTTTGCTATCAATCTGGCCCAAAAAACAGGCCTGGGTAAAAGCATTGCGTCAATCAAGCTCAGCGGCAACCACTGAAAACGTCAGCGCGCTGCTAGCGCAAACCAGCGCACAGCAAGATTTACTCGCCCGTGGCGCGACCTTGCTACTCAAACAAGTCCACCAGCCAAAAGTGCTAAGGGAAGAATTACTCAGTCTGTGGCTCAATAAGCAACAACGCGACTTGCAAGCCGGACTCAAGGTTTTACAAGTGATTGGCATCATTAGTCCACTACTCGGTTTGCTCGGCACAGTATTGGGACTCATCGAAATGTTTGCCCAACTCGGGCAATCACAAGGCCCCGTCACTCCAGCACAACTCAGTGCTGGACTGGGCCTTGCGATGAACACCACAGCTGCCGGACTCATGATCGCCGTGCCCGCCATTACCGCCGCCCATCTTTTTGGGATCTGGGCTCAAGGCCAATGCCTGCGTGCTGGGCATGTGCTCAATCAACTCAATCTCTGGTTAGCGGGTATCGAAGATATTTCAATTGATGCCAATCATTACCATGCATTCACCCGAGTCAGTAAAACCAGAGTCGAGCAAAAATTGGCATCCAAGCCCCATTCTCAAATTGAGCCACAGACATGATAAGTGCAGATAAACCATTCTTATCGCAGGCTGGCATTGCTTCGCCTGAGCAACTTCCGAGCCTAGATTTAACCGCGTTAATCGACATTATTTTTATCGTGCTGGTGTTTTTACTGCTGACGGCAAATAGCCAATTATTAAGTTTGCCGGTAGATGTGCCACAAAGCCCAAGCTCGGCCATCACGGCAATCGACAACAAACAAACAATTGCCATCAATATCATGGCAACAGCGCCTTATTGGGCTATTGATGGCAAAGAGTTTGATGACTTAGCCACTTTTACCACTGAATTTACTGCACATTTTCAGACTATGCCGAAGGCGACGGTTGTCATTGCCGCCGACAAAGCCGCGCCAGTGGAACCTTTGATGCAACTGCTTGCACTGTTGCAGACGCAGTCCATCAGTCAGACCCAAATTTTGATGGAGCATTAGCGTATCCGAACCAGCCATTTAAACGAGAAAGCAAAAGTCTGACATCAAAAAACGGCATCTAAGCCTGTCGCGAACAAGTTGTATTAGGAGTTTAACCATGTTGTTTCAAGCAACTAAAATACCAGTAAACAAAGGTTCCATTGCTCAACGTTATCAACATAGACGCACATATAAAGCATTGAAAAAATTTATTTTTTTCACATCAGCACTTACGGCCTTACTATCCTCAAGCGTTTTTAGCGCTGAACTGAGTGCCGAGCCAGAGATAAGACTCGTGAGTGCGGGTACAGGAGTCACAGAGCTCATACTCGCCCTCGACGCAGGCAATGAGCTAGTCGCCATCGACTCCACCAGCTATGTGCCTGAAAGTTTGAGCCATGTGGCTAAGCTTGGTTATCACAGAATGCTCTCCGCCGAAGGCATTATTGCCCTCTCCCCAACGCTGGTTGTCGGTTCAGATGTGATGGGACCAGAAACCACACTAAAGGTATTAAAACAGGCGAATATCCAAGTTGTGCAATTACCCGCAACAAATGATGAACCACAACTGATGAACAATGTGGATACCTTAGGTCACTTACTCAATCGCCAAGAACATGCGGTTAAATTAAAACAAGATTTACATCAACAACTGCAAAGCTTAGCGGGTAAAAAACAACAAGTGCGCGATGCTGGCTCTCAGCCCAAAATTCTCTTCATGCTGTTACAAGAAGGCCGCGGTGCACGTGTTGGCGGTAAAGGCACAGCCGCAGATACTATTATTGAGCTGTCTGGGGCACAAAATATCGCCGAGTTTGATGGCTACAAAAGCATGTCTCAAGAAGGGATTCTATCCTTACAGCCCGACATTATTTTGCTGTCAAAGCGTAGCGATAAACCCACAGATCAAACTAATGCACAAATTGCCCAAGAACTGTTGAAAGAGATGCCACTACTCGCCCATACCCCAGCAGGGGAAAACGGCCATATTCAAACACTAGCACCGCAAGCCCTTCTCGGTGGTTTAGGCATCAGTGCCATAAGCGCCGCGGATACGCTCGCCAGCACATTGCTCAAGCAAAACCATTAACAAACACAGCGATGAGTACAGTTAGCACTAATTAACCCCAGATAAAAATAGAAAGGATATTTGAGATGTTCCTCAACCGCTGGCTCTGGCCGAGTCTAGTCACACTGTTAGCCCTAAGCGGCTTACTCTCGGTCAGCACTGGCCCCGTTAGCATCAGCTTTATCGACGCCCTAAATGCAGTGTTCAATTGGGCTACCCAGCAAAATATCGGCAATATTGCGCCCCACGAGCAACTGGTAATCAACAATGTGCGCTTACCGCGGACATTACTGGCGTTAGCAGTAGGCGCTACGCTCGCACAGTGCGGCGCGGTAATGCAGGGGCTTTTTCGCAATCCCTTAGCGGATCCCGGTATTATCGGAGTGTCATCCGGCGCAGCACTTGGCGCAGCCATCTGTATCGTGCTGCTACCCAACGCGAATCCATTGATGATCCCCATCAGTGCGTTTGCATCGGGATTAGTGACCACCCTTATCGTCTACCGACTCGCCAGCAGCCCAACAGGTACATCGGTCGTATTATTACTTTTATCGGGTGTTGCCATAGCTGCGCTGGCAGGCGCAGGAATAGGTGTTCTCACATATCTTGCCAACGACATGGCGCTACGTGACTTAACCCTATGGCAAATGGGATCGATTGCAGGTGCGCAGTGGCTATATGTCAGTCTGTGTCTTGTGACCTTAGCGCTACTGAGTTGGCGATTTCACCAAGATGCGGCGGCACTCAATGCCTTGCTGCTTGGCGAATCCGAAGCACGCCACTTAGGGATAGATGTCGATAGGCTCAAACTTAGGCTTATTTTGCTTTGCGCCTTAGGGGTTGGCGTAAGTGTAGCTGCAACAGGAATTATCGGCTTTATCGGCCTCGTCGTGCCGCATTTAGTGCGCATGATGTTAGGGCCAGATCATCGCCAACTGCTGCCCATCAGCGCACTTTTAGGTGCAGCCCTATTGGCATTGGCCGATATCGGCGCGCGCGCTTTTTTACCGCCTGCCGAGTTACCCGTTGGACTCGTCACCGCGCTCATCGGTGCGCCTTTCTTCATCTTTTTACTACTGCAACAACGCAGTAAGCTAATCTAAGCGAGTTTTTATGGCTGCAACATCCTTTGCAAATCAACCAACACAATCGACAACTTATTCAGCCAAGGCGCAATTTGATCGCACCCAGCTCAGCATTTGTCAGCTCGATGTCAGCATCGGTCCAAAAACCGTGCTCAGTGATATTAATGTACAGTTTCAATCGGGTGCGGTAACCGCCCTACTCGGCCCAAATGGTGCGGGTAAATCCACCCTGCTTAAAGCCCTTTGCCAAGAAATCAGCACACCAAGGCAAAGTATACGACTAGGCCATAGCCAGCTGGCGGATTGGCCTAGGAGCGAGCTGGCAAAATCCTTAGCTGTACTGCCGCAACACGCCAGCCTCACCTTTCCTTTCACTGTGTCAGAAGTCGTAGCAATGGGCTTATATCCCTTAACCATCAGTAAGATAGAAGGTGATGCGTTAGTTACCGAGCAACTGGCGCAAGTGGGCTTAACCCATCTGGCTAAGCGCAGCTATCCAACCCTCTCTGGCGGCGAGAAACAGCGAGTCCAACTCGCCAGAGTCTTAACTCAACTCAGGCAATCGCCGTTTCCGCCCGTACTATTACTGGATGAACCAACATCGGCGTTAGATCTTGCCCAGCAGCACAGAGTACTTGAATTAGCCCAAAACTTAGCTCACCAACAAGGCTACACTGTAATAGTGGTACTGCATGACTTAAACCAAGCCGCGCGCTATAGCGATCAATTAATTGTGTTAAAACAAGGGCGAATCGTCAGTGAAGGCACGCCATCCAATGCTTTGTCGGTTGATACCATTAGGGAAGTATGGGACTACGAGCCTGTATATATCCCCGCCCCACAGGGTGGACATCCACTGATTTTTTAATGGAAAGAAGATATTCATCTTACGTTTTTGAGGTCTAATGTGGGTATAATCGCTGCGTTTACACTTTAGCTATCACCTTTTAGCCACAGCCGCATTAATTTAGGCAGAGCCCAGATGAAACCCACTATCTCGACAGAAACTCAACAAGAAGCACTGGTCGCAGCCAAAGCCACCCAAAAGCCGGGCCAAACCAAAGAGCAAACTAAACTCATTGCCCAAGGGATAGAAAAAGGCATAGCTGAATATAAAAAGCTGCAAAAAGCCAAAGCTCGCGAACGGGATAAAGCACGTAAACAACAGTTGAGAGCAAAATCTCGCACAGTTAATGACACTGATGAACTAGAGGATTCAGACGCATTATTCGAATCTCAACGTCAGTTCACCACCGCGACTTGGATTGCCATAACGCTTTTACTATTAAGTTGGGTAGGGTTTGCCGCATATATCTTTGCAGATTAAAGGCTATGATTTATATATAAAAATTAAAAAATCCATATATCACTTGTTAGGCAATATCCTCTAATACCTTACACACATCATTAATTGAAAAAATATTACCGTTAAGGCTTGCTCGGTCTTTTGATATATTCAGAACGAGCCTAAATACATTGTTCGCATCAGGATAACGGGCAAGCTTTAAAATGATGTCATCACCACTTTCTTCTGCAGACCGAAAATCCCAGCCCTTCCCTGATAAATCAAAAAGCACTTCCGCCGTTTCAGTATTGATTAACACTGGCGCATAAACCCAATGCGACATTCGCATCTCACTGGGGTTGATATCCAGTGTTAACTTACCATTTTGAAAAAACAACTTAGTGTCCATAAACAGTCCCTGAGTAACAAGTATCACAAGCGATAGGCCGATAGCTTGTATATTGAACCCCATATCCATTTATTGTCCATACCACATCACTTCTAACACGAACCGTTTACGCTCATTACATCAGGCAAAACCGTTAAATACTTAAGCGAAAAAAAGACAAAAAAAAGCCTGCTCAATGAGCAGGCAAAGACATATTTCAAGCGTCCCTTTCGGGGAAGTACATTACCGCGCTAGCGGGAAAAACCTGGCATATCCATGCAAAAACATCAATATGCTACTTGAGTCTAAACACGCCAAAAAAGGCGATACAAAGGTTGATGGATGATGGAAACTAAAACTTTAAGGAGGGTTAGGCCTTAAAGCTCATGGCGAATAAACCGCCACGCAAAACATCAGTGTTAAACCAAGTGTTTTGCCAATAAATATGGTTGTTGCCTGTATAAGACATAGTCAATACTCCTAAATTAGTTGTGATTAAGTACTCTAGTGAAGCTTGGCTCGGTTCCTTGGAACTAGAGATTCTCATATCCGTTGAGACGACTTGTCACTCAGGTCCTTGGAGAAAAATATCCATCCTGGATAGACTAGAGAGGAAAGGCGTAGTGCCTAATCCACGAAAGCAATTATATGGATTTGTAGTTTTATTACAACCTTTATTTGTATTTTTTTTGATTAAGGCTTTTTAATGTAATTAAATTACACAATTATAGTGAGGTTAATGGCGACACGCTTCACAGAAAAACAGAAATAACCCTGTAACTATATAATAAATAAGATATTACAGAATTATTTCTATTTGTTACCACAAATCGTTAGCGATTGATCAGATATTGATACAAGCCCACCAGCGGACTCGCTGTAGGTTTGCCGTAGAGCGGATCACCTTCTGTTGCACTGCCTGCAATATCTAAGTGTGTGTAAGCCAAGGGAATAGGGGCATTAACCCCATGATCAAATAGTCCAGAGGCTTTCAGTAAAAACGCCGCGGGATACTGATGTCCACGGGCGGTAATCGATGATGGCGCATTATTGGAAGATAATATTTCAGCAGCGCCTGACACATCGCGGATCTTAACGAAGTCTTCAGGGCGTAATGTAGACACTTCAAAGGGTTCACCCCATTGAGTCGCTTGCTGCTGTAAAGTGACAGCGCATTGCTGTGAACTCGCCACTGAGTTTTCCACCGCCGCGGGATAGCTGCCATAACAACGTACGACATGACCTGTGAGTGTTGCTACCGAAAACATCTCAGGCTTCACCGCCGACACGGCTTTGATGCGTAAATGGCTCAGTAAATCCGCCAGCACTAAGCGTCCTTCAGCATCCGTATTACCAATCCGCACTCGCACACCCGCATGGCTCGTAATAATTTCATCGGTCACGAAGGCTTCGCTGCCTATGCTGTTACGCACTAAACCTAACTCGGCAATCACTCGAATACCTTTAGGCTTGAGCATTGACAGAGTTTTAAATAAACCCGCCACGGCAGAAGCGCCGCCTTTATCACGACTCATGCCCGCCATAGCGCCGCCGACTTTCAGATCGGCGCCGCCGGTATCGTAAATCACGCCCTTACCCGCAAACAGGAAAGTGCGAGTCACTTGACCCTCTGGCAGATACTCTAGTTTCACCACGCGAGGCTGATGACGACCGACAGCAAAAGAAGAACGCGCCACGGCGCTGAGTAGCGGATAATCACGCTCTAAAATATCTCTGTCTTCTACCACTGCGGTTTTGATCACGCTGCCCGCTAAGGATTGCAGACAATAATCGGCAAAGGCTTTAGCCGACATGCGCTCAGGTTCAGTACCACACAAATCCCGCGCTAATAGGCGGCCCGCTTCTAAGGCATTGAGCAAATTGCTGTTATGGGTTGATGAAGATAATAACCCTATGGCCTCAAATGCAGGCGTTAAGCCAGTCGCTTCACGCAGCTCTAAGGTTTGCCACAGTTCTTGACCGCAAGCTAATGCTGCGACTTCAGAGGCAAAACTAAAACGTGAGTCCTTCGATGGCACTACATATAACAACGGACGTTTTGCGCCTGCGTCTTTTGCAATGGCAATCGCCGCCCTTGCAGCATTGGCATAGACTCGCACGTCCACATACTCGTCATTCACTTGGGTGACAGGGGCAATGATCAAACGCCCTCCCGCAAGCCCTGGGGCAAACAGTAATGTTGGGCTCTTACCCACGCGCTTATCCACGTGGGCACCGTGCTGAGCCAATAAACCTATCTCATCAAAACCGATAGAATCCAGATCGGGCGTCACCACCACAACCGCATCCCAGCCTTCACCATCAAAAATGGCATTTTCTGCTTTTACATCAACGAAGTTAACTTGAAACATGACCCATCCTTTTTCATTATTGTGCCTGCATTATTCCCGCTCTATCGCTTAATTACCAATCTAAAAGTGGTACCGACACTCCCAGAAAAAATCGAACTGGAAACTTTGGCTGCCAGCTCACCAAAAGCCTGTGACGCTGAGATTATTTGGCTGCACAGAATGTGGTAGAATGGCCGCAAATTTGCCCTATACCCACAAGACCTTATGAGGGACACTCAAGTGACAGCCTTAAGTCAGTTATACCCGCAGCCATTATGGCAATGGTTCGAACAAATTTGCGCGATTCCCCATCCATCTAAGCATGAGCAAGCATTAAGCCAGCACATTCAAGCGTGGGCTAAAAGCAAACAACTTGCCGTCGTTGAGGATGCCGTTGGCAACGTGATCATCCGTAAACCTGCGACGCCGGGTATGGAAGATCGTAAAATCGTGGTTATTCAAGCCCATATCGATATGGTGCCACAAAAAAATGCCGATAAAGTGCATGATTTTACTAAAGATCCTATCGAAGCTTATGTCGATGGCGATTGGGTTAAAGCCAAGGGCACAACCTTAGGTTCAGATAACGGTATTGGCATGGCATCGGCTTTAGCCATTTTAGGCTCTGATGATATCAAGCACGGCCCATTAGAAGTGCTGCTGACGATAGATGAAGAAGCAGGCATGACAGGCGCCTTCGGTTTACAGGCGGGCATGTTAGACGCTGACATTCTGATCAATACCGACTCAGAGCAAGAAGGTGAAATCTACATGGGCTGCGCCGGCGGTGTCGATGCTCAAATCACCCTGCCTATGGTGTGGCAAGCCTCTGAGCAAAGTTACTCAGCCTTTAGCCTGCACTTATCTGGCTTAAAAGGGGGTCACTCTGGGGTGAACATTCACTTAGGTCGTGGCAATGCCAACAAGCTATTGGCGCGTTTCCTCTTTGAAAACGCAGATGATTTAGCGTTGGAGTTGACCCAATTTAGCGGCGGTTCACTGCGTAATGCGATTCCACGGGAAGCCAACATCAGCTTTATGTTGCCAGAAGAAAACGTCAGCGCCTTAAACGAAAAAGTCGCTGAGTTTGAAGCGCTTATCCGCACCGAACTCGCCATTGCCGATCCCGATATGCGTTTAGTGTTAAACACTATCCCAACGCCAAAACGTGTGATGAGCGAAAACAGCCAAAATACCCTGATCGATTTGCTGCATGTGTGCCCGAACGGCGTGATCCGCATGAGTGATGAAGTCGAAGGTGTGACTGAAACCTCGCTCAACGTTGGCGTTATCAGCACTAACGATGAAGAAGTCACTATCCTGTGCCTTATCCGCTCGCTGATCGATTCTGGCCGTACTCAAGTCGAAGGCATGTTAACTGCGCTGACCAACTTAGCCGGAGCCGATATCGATTTAAGCGGTGCTTACCCAGGCTGGAAGCCAGATAACAGCTCACCTGTAATGGCGATAGTGCGCGAAACCTATCAAGACATTTACCACAAAGAGCCAGTGATCATGGTGATCCATGCTGGTCTCGAGTGCGGCCTATTCAAGAAACCCTATCCAGACATGGACATGGTCTCGATTGGTCCCACCATTCGCTATCCACACGGTCCAGACGAAATGGTAAACATCACCACAGTAGGCCAATATTGGACATTATTATTAGCCGTACTCGAGCGCATTCCAGTCAAGGCTTAATGTTCTAACCTTACCCAAGCTCACTCAATTCAAGGCCACATCTGCTCAAGTCAGATGTGGCCTTATTTTTTACCACGGCTTCTATTTGTGTGTAGAAATGCCATCGATAAAATTTTTATGAAAGAACTGAATAACTTGAATTTTCTACTATAGTTGTTCTGTCTTACCCTAACGTATTTTTGCTTATCGCGCTTTTAGAGATAACCGCTTTCCCCTTCAATACTGTGACCTTAAGGAATAGAGATCATGAAATTTGGTAAAATCTTGTCAGCCGCCGCACTACTGCTCAGCAGTAACCTCAGTTTCGCCGAAGAAGTCCCCAAAGCCGTTATCGACCTAGCCGATTCACTGATGCCATTAGGCAGAGAAGTGGTACTGGTGAATGCCGTTAAAGCGCAAAACGCCCAAGGCAAAAGCTTAGATTCAATCAAAACATTAGATGAAAAATGGATTGCCACCGCAGGTATTGATGACTTTATGTCATCCCTGATGAACAACGAAGCGGCTAAGTTTCTCACGACCTTCGAAGCCAGCAAACCTTACTACCAAGAAATTTTCCTCATGGACAATCAAGGCGCAAACGTCGCCATGATCAGTAAAACTTCAGATTATTGGCAGGGTGATGAAGATAAATGGCAAAAATCCTTCGCCAATGGCAAAGGTGATAAACACATAGGTCCGGTCAAATTTGACGAGAGCTCCCAAGCCTATCTAGTACAAATTTCTATTCCAGTGATGGATGGCGATGCTGCAATTGGTGCTATCACGATTGGGATCAACCTAGATCAATTTGGACTCTAATTACCAGAGAACGCCAGTGATGGGCTGCACTCTTACCACAGAGGTTATTGCGGCTCTCACCTTTTCAGTGTATCAATCAAGGAGGGCGTGACTATGGAATGGTATAAAGATCTATCCGTTAATCAGAAACTGACTTATCCAAGTCTGCTACTCGCTGGCGTAGTCATCTTCGCCTCTTCAACTGGCATTTTAGGACTCAAAGCCTTAAATCACAGCGCGAATACACTCGCGCTTGAATACTTACCTAGCCAATCTGAACTACTACAAGCCGATAAAGAGCTTTATCAAGCTCAAGTGGCCGAGCGCAGCCTGATGTTTGTTAACGTGGGCACAGACTCTTACAACGACCTTTTAAAGCAGCACACTAATAGTATCTCTCTCGTTAAAGAACATATTGATAAGTTTGCCGATGTGACCACAAGTCCCCTCGCTAAAGATAAGCTCAATGAATTGAATCACAGTTTCGATATTTGGCGAGCGACAACCACAGAAATCAGTAATCAACGCACCCAAAATGGCCGTAACGGTAGAACAACGGCGATTGATCTTAGTTTCGGTCAAGCAGCAACGCAATTCGAGCAACTACACCAGAACATTAATCATTTAATCAATGATTTAAACAGTAATACTACCGCAGCGATAGCCCAAGTAGATGATGATGCCAATCATGGACAACAGATGCAGTTAATTGCCTTAGCCATCAGTCTCTTGATCTGCATACTCTTTATCGTTGCACTGCCTAAACTCATCAGCAAACCGCTGGCGGTTTTACTCGCAAAAATCCACGACATTACCGATGGTGATGGCGATTTGACCGAACGAGTCCACTTAACCTCTAAAGACGAGCTTGGTGATCTCGCCAAGGCATTCAATCATTTTCTCGATAACTTACACGGTATTATCTCGCAATTTAAACAGTCTACATCAGAGCTCAACACCGCTGCCGAAGGTCTAGCCAAAACCAGCGCATCAGCAAAACATAACTTGATGGATCAACAAGCTGCCACCCACAGAATCGCCGATGCCAGCGATCATATTGCCGCCTCAGTACAAGAAGTATCAGTCAGTGCCAGTCATGCCGCCGATGCCGCTAAACAAGCCGACGTATTTACCGCCGACGGTCAGGCAAGAGTGAAAAAAACCATCAATGTGATTCGTGAACTTGCGGGAGATGTAGGCACGGCAGAAATGCAGATCAATAAACTCGAACAGGAAGGCCAACATATTGGCCGCGTGCTTGAGGTGATTCAAGCCATTGCCGAACAGACGAATCTATTAGCCCTTAATGCTGCAATTGAAGCGGCGCGCGCGGGCGAACAAGGACGCGGCTTTGCAGTGGTTGCCGATGAAGTGCGATCCCTTGCCTCTAAGACTCACCAATCCACCGAAGAAATTAAATTAATGATCGCCAATGTGCAAAATGGCACTCAAAGCGCTGTGGCGGCGATTAATATCGGTAATGAAAAGGCTATCTCAAGCGTAGAAGCCGCCAGTAATGCCGGTGAAGCCTTAGCGCATATTGCAGAAATGGTCAGCCAAATTAGTGAGATGAATAATCAAATCGCCCTAGCAGCTAAAGCGCAAACCACTATGGCCAACGAGAGTCATCAAAATATTCAACACATTGCCGAACAGTCGGAGGAGAGTCTACGAACCACTGATGAAATCTACGCAGCAAGCGTACAACTCTCGTCAATGGCGAGTAATCTCACTGCGCTGGTCAGCCGCTTTAAACTGTAATTTGTTGAGGGTGAAAGCTTTTATATAAGTTACCTTTTGTAAATCAGTGATGTTTGAAAAGTCCCCTCTAACGAATAAGGGAGCATAAACCTGTCGCAGTGATTATCTGAATTCAGGTGCTCCCTTATATTTAAACAGCAAAGCTAGCACTGATTAGCAGCGCTTAACCACTAAGCCTCTTGCCGCGCGCAGGTTGACTAACATAGGTAACATCAACGCAAGGATCACTATCAGCATCCCTACCAACTGAATTTCCGTCACCGCCTGCCCCATGGCTAACGCCGTTAATGCTGCAAAAACGGGCACGAGATTAAAAAAGATCGATGCCTTAGCGGGGCCAAGCGCTTTAACGCCGTTAATCCAAAACAGATAACCGAGCACAGTGGCGAACAAACCTATGTAGAGCACGCTAGAAAAAGCCGTTGCCGACACTTCCATCAACTCCAGCCAAGGGTGAAACTCACCTCGGCCAAGCCCAACCACGGACATAGACACACTGGCAGCTATCATACTCAGCAAGGTAAATGGCAACACAGGCAACCAATGGCCGACCCGTTGCGAACAAATGGTATAACCACTCCACGCCAACATGCCGGCGGCAATCATCACATCACCTTGGTTAAAACTAAAGTTGAGCAACTGCTGAACACTACCGTTGGTGATCACTAGCAGTACGCCCGCCAATCCACCCACTAAGCTAAACACTTGTTGTCTGCTGAGCCATTCACGCTGTAATAGCGCATTGACGATTGAAGTCACCAGCGGGCTGAGCGCCATAATCAAGGCACCATTGGCAGCAGAGGTATGCTGCAGGCCATTAAATAACGCCAGATTTAAGCCGCCCACACCAATCACACCCACTAACGCTATGACAATATATTGCACCAAACTCAATTTGGGCCAAACCTGACGAGTAAAAACGATATATAACGCTAGAGTCACAGCCGCAATGGTAAAACGCCAGAAGACGAGGGATTCTCCTGACATCTCCTCCAGCACTCGCTTAGCAATCGGAAACACACTGCCCCAGCTAAAAACGCAAATCAGTAGACAAACGAATGTCATGTAAGGTGTATGGGATTTCATATCGGCCTCTAGGGAGGTAATTGGGATTGAGCTTAGTTTATAAGTTTCATATATTATTAAAACACACAATATTGAGAGCTTAAATTCCAAATATGAAACTTAATTATTCCTTAGACGATATGCGCTTATTTTGGGTGGTGGCACAGCAAGGGAGTTTTAAGCTCGCGGCGCAGCATTTAGGCATTCCACCTTCAACCTTAAGCCGTCGAATCAATCTGTTAGAACAATCCTTAGGTCTGCGTTTACTGCACAGAGACGCCCATAAAGTCAACCTTACCGCCACAGGTCAGCGGTATCTCGAACGCTGCGGCCCGCTGTTTATCGAGTTAAACCAGGTATCTGGTGAGTTGCATGCGGATAAACATCAAGCGGTTGGCAAATTGCGGATCTCGGCGCCCATCAATACAACCTATCGCTGGCTAGGTGAATCACTCAACGCCTTCCAACGGCATTATCCCAATATTGATATCGATTTAAGTCTGTCGAACATGAATATCGATGTCAGTGAAAACGCCATCGATATCGCCTTTCGAGTGGGCGAACCTAAAGATCCCGATTGGATTGCAAGGCCACTTACCACGATTAGCTTTGTACTTTGCACCAGCACATCGGCAACGCAGTGGCATGCGCTGCAATCCATTGAAGAGCTGGATCAGCATCCGGTTATCATCGCCAAGCCCACAAAAACGTGGCGTTTACAGCACAATAGCACAGGGCAAAATGTCGAGTTTGAACCAAGGGGGAATATCAAACTAGCCGTCGATGATATGGCGATTGCCTGTCAGGCCGTGGTGGCGGGGCTTGGGATTGGACTCATACCCATCAGCATGGCGAGTGAACAGATACGAAGTGGCAAACTCATTCAAATACTGCCCGAGTGGCAAGGTATTCCGCGCACCGCCTACTTGATGTATCGCGATCGAGACAACCTGCCCTTACGGGTCAGACTGTTAATTGATTTTATGTTGGCGAATCCACCCGAGGCTTATTGAGCCAATGCAGGCATGAGTCTGCGGCTTATCGGCACCATAAACGGCTAGAGTGCTAAATCCAGCTGAGTCTGGCCGTTTAAGCTTGTGGCGACGACAAGAGTAGAATCGGTAAGGCCGACCGAAATACCCAATAGACGAATGCCACGGCCTTCTTGCCTTTCCATAGCCTGTGCGAGTAGCTCATAGAACATTACAATCGAGACTTCATCGCTGCGGTGCTCAATTGTAGTCTGCTTGAAATCGTTAAACTTAAGTTTGACCACCTGTTTATGTATTTTGCGTTCCTTAGCACTGCGACTTAAACGCAACGACAGTTCTTGGATCAAACTCGGCATCACCTGCTGGCACTGCTCTAAGCTATAAATATCCTTTGCTAACGTGGTTTCAACACCCACTGATTTGCGCTCTCTGTCGGCAGAAATACCCCGTTCATCTATGCCTTGGGAACGCTCAATCAACACGCCACCAAACTTACCGAATCGCGCTAAGAGCTCAGGTTTAGAATAAGCTTGCACATCACCACAGGTATTGAGCCCGAGCAAAGAGAGCTTTTCGGCGGTGACTTTACCAACACCGGGAATTTTACGCAGCGATAAGGTCTTAACAAACTCAGAAAGCGTCTCTGGCGTAATGACATATTGGCCGTTTGGCTTGTTCAGATCCGAGGCGACCTTAGCTAAAAATTTTACTGGCGCGATACCCGCCGATGCGGTTAAACCCGTTTCGGCTAAGATATCGCGACGAATGGCCTGCGCAATCAAGGTCGCAGAGCCCTTATATTGTTGGCACTCACTCACATCCAAATAAGCTTCATCTAAGGAAAGCGGCTCAATTAATTGGGTATATCTGGAAAATATTTCACGAATTTGTAGCGACACTTCTTTGTAAACCTGCATCCGGCCTGGTACTAAAATCAGCTCAGGGCACAACTTAAAGGCATAAGCCGTTGCCATTGCTGAACGTACACCGAATTTACGTGCCTCGTAACTACAAGTACTGATAACACCGCGACGGTCGCTACTGCCACCCACAGCTAAAGGCTTGCCACGGTACTCAGGAAAGTCGCGCATTTCCACAGCAGCAAAATAGCAGTCCATATCGATATGAATAATTTTTCGCACGTTGAATTCCTCCAACGCCAAAATACTGTATATAAAAACAGTAATCAAGTGTTCCTGATAGATTTGGGGCCAATAAGATGTGGCCTAGCGCTAGAAAAGAGAACAAGACAAGTGTGAGGAACAACAGACATGCTTAATAACTGAGTTTCCTAGGCCATTACACTCAGTGGCCTAGGTATTTACTCAACCTAACAATCTAAGGCTCACATCTTAGTTTGCAGGTAGTTTTGCAATCCAACACGATCAATAAGCCCAAGTTGTTTTTCGAGCCAATACATATGGTCAGACTCTGTATCGTCGAGTAATACTTCAAGGATTTCACGGGTCTGGTAATCTTGCTTCTGCTCACACAGTGCAATCACTTTGCGCAAATCGTCCGCGACCTTGTATTCGTAGGCGAGATCATTACGTAGCATCTCTTCTACATCTTTACCTATGTTCAATGCCTCACGGGCGGCAACATTGGGTGTACCTTCGAGGAATAAAATGCGCTGCACTAATTTGGCTGCATGGGCTTTCTCATCATCTGACTCATGGGCGATACGCTCATAGAGTTCATTCAGGCCCCAATCTTCATACATATGGGCATGGACAAAATACTGATCCATTGCCGAGAGTTCTCCCGTTAGGAGTCGATTTAACGCATCGATGACGTCTTTATCGCCTTTCATATCTTGCTCCTATTGGTCGCTAATTTGCGATTGTAGATAATTTTGAATACCGGTTAGCGTAATGAGCTCTTGCTGCGACTCGAGCCAATCTAAGTGCTCTTCTTCGTCTTCGAGAATATCTTCCAGCAGATCGCGGCTCACATAGTCCTGTTCGGCTTCACACAAGCTGATCGCATCACGCAGCAATGTAAGCTGCTCTTGCACCATGGCCAGATCGCAGTCGAGCATCTCTTGGCTATGTTCACCAATGCGAAGTTTTTCGAGTTGTTGCAGATTAGGCAGACCTTCCAAAAACAGCACTCGCTCGATGAGCTTATCGGCGTGCTTCATATCTTGGATGGATTTTTTGTATTCGACGTGGTTTAACTTCTCTAAGCCCCAATGTTTAAACATGCGGGCATGGAGGAAATATTGATTGATGGCGGTCAACTCACAGGTAAGCACCCGATTCAGTTGCCCAACCACTTTAGGATGACCTTTCATAAGTTACTATCCTTGGTAAGCGTGAAAAGATTGATCTAAATCAAGCTTCTAGCCTAGTACAATTTATCGACCAACTCAAATTATCTTTATATTTCACTCACTTAATGATGAAAAGCATTCTCATTCCTGCTTAGATTAACTTGCTATCCCACTCTAATCCCAAGGATAAATCTCAAATGATTAACCCGTGTAAGAAAATACGAGGCAAAAAAATAGCCCCCTAAATCGGAGGCTATGATCGAATCAAGACTATTTAGATAATGCGGTCTTTCGTTAACTTTTCACGACGCGCTTCTTCAGCGGCCATACGACGTTTACGTTTGTCACAAGGGTCATCACAATCACACGCTTTCTCAATCCCTAGAACACCTAAACCGCCACAACTTCCTTCAACGGCTTTGCGCTTGATGAGATAACCAATCGACATGAGCAAAAAGAAGACTAACAAGATCACAAATGCCGCAATAAAAGAGGTCATGGTTTACTCCAAAAACTAAATAAGGAAAGGCTTGAAGGCGTCGCTGTAATAGACCTTAAATCCGTCGCCTTGCTTTTCGATTAGCATTATCGCCAAGTGTTCCTTCTTGGCAAGCTCCAATGATGCTTCTGTGCCCAAAACCATCATGGCCGTCGCAAAACCGTCGGCCGTCATACAATTTTGATGCAATACCGTCACGGATGCTAACTTATGATTTATCGGCAAACCAGTACGCGGATCGATTATATGCGTAAAACGTTGGCCGTCTTCTTCATAATAATTACGATAATCACCAGAGGTCGCCATCGCCATAGTACCAGGTGCGATAACCTGTTGTACGGCTTCAGAGCCATCATTGGTCGGTTGCTCTATAGCAACACGCCAAGAGCTTCCATCACCTTTGGCACCTTTGATACTCAGTTCGCCACCGATTTCAACTAAATACCCTGTCGCGTGGTATTTATCAAGAATGGAAGCGATCTTATCAACCCCAAATCCCTTCGCGATTGATGATAAGTCTACATATAAATGGGTGTTGTGCTTACTTAGACGATTGCCTTCAATGGAAAGTTCACTAATCCCTGTTTTGGCTTTAGCCGCATCAATATCAGCCTGTGTCGGAACTTTCGTTGGACGCTTATCAGGTCCAAAACCCCACAGATTAACTAAAGGACCTAAGGTAATATCAAGTGCCTTATCCGTCACTTGATATAAACGTATTCCCTCTTGCACCACTTTTATGGTATCCGGTGAGACTTCAACGCTTTGCTCCAATGGCAATTGGTTGAAACGGGATAATTCTGAATTAGGCCGATAGGTCGACATCTGGTCATTGACTAGCTCAAGGGCTAAATCAATTTCCGCTTGAAGTAACTGCGCCGTCGGCATCTGCTCATTCGGGACGACTTTAATGTGATAAGTCGTGCCCATAGTGCTGCCGGCCAACGAAATGACTTCGTTTTGCTTTGAACAGGCTGAAACAAAAAAGGCCAGTCCCACGAGGACTAGCCAGTTAAATGAATGCTTTAGTGCTGAGGTATTGATCTTTAAGGTCTGAAACATAGTGACCTACTACTCTTATTTGGGCCCTTAAATGCAAAAGTTGCAGATGAAAGGTTAACCTCAACATCTGCAACTTTTCTATCTAGGACTAATGAACATTAGCCGCCGAAGTCATCCAACAGGATATTTTCGTCTTCGACACCAAGATTTTTCAACATACCAATGACGGCAGCGTTCATCATTGGAGGTCCACACATGTAGAACTCACAATCTTCTGGAGCATCATGGTTTTTCAGATAGTTTTCATACAATACGTTATGAATAAAACCTGTGTAACCATCCCAGTTGTCCTCTGGTTGAGGATCTGAAAGTGCCACATGCCATACGAAGTTATCATTCTCAGCCGCTAGGCCGTCGAAATCTTCTACGTAGAACATTTCACGCTTAGAACGTGCACCGTACCAGAAGCTCATCTTACGTTTAGACTGAAGACGCTTCAGTTGGTCGAAGATATGTGAACGCATTGGCGCCATACCCGCACCACCGCCGATAAACACCATTTCTGCATCGGTATCTTTCGCGAAGAATTCACCGAATGGACCAGATATAGTGACTTTATCACCCGCTTTTAAGCTCCAAATGTAAGATGACATCTTACCGCAAGGCAGTGTCAAGTTACGTGGTGGAGGCGTAGCAATACGCACGTTCAGCATAATAATACCGAACTCTTCTGGGTAGTTAGCCATTGAGTATGCACGGATAGTTTCTTCATCAACCTTAGATTCAAGATTGAAGAAACCGAAGTGTTCCCAGTCGCCACGGTATTGTGCAGGTACATCAAAATCTGCATATTTAATATGATGAGCTGGTGCTTCGATTTGAATATAACCGCCAGCACGGAATGGTACAGACTCGCCATCAGGAATTTGCAGCTTCAGTTCTTTAATGAAAGTGGCTTTGTTATCGTTAGAGATAACTTCACATTCCCATTTCTTGATACCGAAGATTTCTTCGTCAAGCTCGATTTCCATATCGTTCTTAACGTTAACCTGACAAGAAAGACGACAACCTTTACGGGCATCACCTTTGCTGATGTGGTCAAGTTCCGTTGGCAGAATATCGCCGCCGCCAGACTTAATCACCACGCGACATTGGCCACATGAGCCACCGCCACCACACGCACTCGATACGAAGATACCGCTGTTAGCCAAAACGCCTAACAACTTACCGCCCGCACCGGTTGTAATCGCTTTTTCAGGATCGTCATTAATGCCGATCGTGATGTCACCACTAGCCACTAACTTAGACTTAGCGAATAAAATCACTAATACCAAGATGAGGACAATAGCAGTAAACATACTCACACCGAGGTAAACCTCGAGCGGAGTAGATTTAAAAATACCAAGAATATCCATTAACTTATCCTTAGAAGGTCCAATTCAAGAAGCCGTTATGTGTCTCTTACAGAGACACACCTGAAAACGACATGAAACCTAAGGCCATCAAACCAGCGGTGATAAAGGTAATCCCTAAACCACGTAGGCCGTTAGGCACGTCGGCATACTTCAGCTTCTCACGGATACCGGCCATCAATACGATAGCTAATGCCCAACCCACTCCTGAGCCGAAACCAAACACCACACTCTCACCCAGCTTGTAGTCACGCTCAACCATGAATGATACCGCACCGAAAATCGCGCAGTTCACTGTGATCAAAGGTAAGAAAATACCTAATGCGTTGTACAAAGGTGGAAAGTACTTGTCCAGTGCCATTTCCAGAATTTGAACCAAAGCCGCAATCACACCGATAAAGGTAATGAATTTCAAGAAGCTTAAGTCAGCTTCAGGTGCGCCAGCCCAAGCAAGTGCACCAGGAGCTAGCAGCCCTTGATAGATAACTTGGTTTGCTGGGACAGAGATAGTTAACACTACAACTACCGCAATCCCTAGGCCCATGGCTGTAGTGACTTTCTTAGACACAGCCAAGAAAGTACACATACCTAGGAAGAAGGCCAGTGCCATGTTTTCAATGAAAACAGAGCGAATTAACAGGCTAATATAATGTTCCATCGCACTTACCCTTTTGCTTCAACTTGCTCTGGCTTATAGGTACGAATAATCCAAATCAAAACACCGATCAGGAAGAACGCACTCGGAGGCAGTAGTAGCAGACCGTTTGGTTGGTACCAGCCGCCATCAGAGATCTTGTGCAGGATTTCAACACCGAACAGAGAACCGTTACCAAACAGTTCACGTACGAAGCCAACAGCTAACAGAATTGCACCGTAACCTAAACCGTTACCTATACCATCCATAAAGCTCATCATTGGCGGTGTTTTCATCGCGTAGGCTTCGGCACGACCCATTACGATACAGTTCGTAATAATCAGACCGACGAATACCGACAGCTGCTTAGAGATCTGATAAGCATAAGCCTGCAGCAATTGGTCAACCACGATTACCAAAGAGGCAATAATGGTCATCTGTACGATAATACGCACACTGCTTGGAATATGATTACGGATCATTGAGATAAACAGGTTCGAAAACGCAGTTACCGCAGTTAACGCCAACGCCATTACCAGTGCAGTTTCGAGCTTGCTCGTTACCGCTAATGCACTACATACACCAAGTACTTGTAAAGCAATCGGGTTGTTGTTGACTATAGGTCCGGTCAGAACCTGTTTCAGTTCTTTAGCGTCAGACATTAGTTGAGACCTCCATTGCGTGCTTTTTCAATGAAACTCGCAAAACCTTCTTTACCCAACCAGAATGTCAGTGAATGTTGTACACCGTTACTCGTTAAGGTTGCGCCAGATAATGCATCTACACCGTACTCAGTGCTAGCAACAGTTGGGTTTTTCGTTACGCTGATAGCGAGTTTACCTTGCTCATCAAATAACTTTTTGCCATGCCATTTCGCTTTCCACTGAGCATTTTGCACTTCGCCACCTAAGCCCGGCGTTTCGCCGTGCTCGTAGTAGACTAAACTTTGCACTGTGTTTAGGTCAGCATCCATAGCAAGGAAGGCATACATAGTAGACCATAGGCCATAACCATGGATTGGCAGAATGACACTGGTTAATTTACCTTGGCCGTCACGAACAAGATAAACCACAGCCTTATCAGCGACACGTTTCACTGAAGCGATGTCATTCTCAGGTACAAATGAGGTTTTCACATCACGAGAAGCTTTACGTTGATCATAAGTGTCAGCATCAACACCCTCAACCCAAGCACCCGTTTTCAAATCGACCAGTTTAGCTTCGATGTGTTTGCCGTATGTATCCAGAATTTGCGCTTTGGTCACTTTGCCAGCTTTAGTATCGATAAGACCAGCGGCTTCCAGAATGTACTTTTGCTTATCAAGCAGTTTATTTTCTGCTTGAGTCGGTCTCAGTAACACTGCTGCAGTAGACACAAATATCGCACAAATTAGACACAGGCCAACGACGATAAATAAGGTTCTGCCGAACGAATCTTTATTACTAGCCACGGGCAATCCTCCGCTTGATATTTGCCTGAACCACGAAGTGGTCGAACAATGGCGCGAACAAGTTAGCAAACAAAATTGCCAACATCATGCCTTCAGGGAATGCAGGGTTAATCACGCGGATAAACACAGCCATTGCACCGATCAAGATACCGTATGCCCATTTAGCTTGGTTAGTAAATGACGCTGACACTGGGTCTGTCGCCATAAACATCATGCCAAACGCAAAACCACCTAACACTAAGTGCCAGTACCAAGGCATTGCAAACATTGGATTAGTGTCGCTACCGACAACGTTAAGCAGCGTAGAAATGGCAATCATGCCCACCATTACACCACCAACGATGCGCCATGAAGCGATACGCGTGTAGATGATGACCAAACCACCTAACAGAATCGCTAATGTAGACACTTCACCCACTGAACCAGGAATGAAACCGAAGAACGCATCCCACCAGTTTTGGTTAATTGCGTAATCTAAAGTGCCAGACGCCGCTTGGCTCAGTGCAGTTGCACCTGAGTAACCGTCAGCCACAACCCATGAGGTATCACCTGACATGTTCAACGGATAAGCGAAGAACAAGAAGGCACGACCCGCTAGTGCTGGGTTTAAGAAGTTACGCCCTGTACCACCGAACACTTCTTTCGCCACGACCACACCGAAGGTGATACCCAGCGCCACCATCCATAATGGGATAGTTGCTGGCAGCGTTAAAGCGAACAGGATAGAGGTAACGAAGAAACCTTCGTTGACTTCATGACCACGGATAGAGGCAAACAGCACTTCCCAGATACCACCGACGGCAAAGGTCACCGCGTAGATAGGTAGGAAGAAACAGGCGCCATACCACATCAGCGCAGGCCAGCCAGAGTTTGCCGTCAGTTCGGTACCGAACATGCTGAACAAACTCACTTGCCATACGTCAGGGGTAGCAAAACCAGCAACTAAAGCTAATTGAGCTTGTAAACCTACGTTGTACATACCCACGAACATCGCAGGGAAAGCACAAGCCCAAACCGTAATCATCATACGTTTTAGGTCGAGGTTATCGCGAACGTGGGTTTTGCCCTTGTTCACTTTACCTGGGGTATAAAAAATCGTGTATGCCGCTTCGAATAGGGCATAAAACTTTTCGTATTTACCGCCTTTTTCAAAGTCGGGTTCAATACGTTCGAAAAAATCTTTCAAGCTCATTAGCCTTCCCTCTCGATCGTATCTAGACAGTCACGCAGATATGAACCGTAGTCATACTTGCCTGGACATACGAACGTACACAGTGCGAGATCTTCTTCATCTAACTCTAACGCGCCTAACGTAGCAGCACCGTCAAAGTCACCTGAAATCAAGTCACGCAACAACATAGTAGGAAGAATGTCCAATGGCATTACACGCTCATAGTTACCAATTGGCACCATAGCGCGGTCTGAACCACCTGTACTGGTCGTCATGCTGAACAGACGAGAAGGAGCAAGATGTCCTAAGAATGCACGAGTGATAGAATATTTGTCTGAGCCTGGTAATACCCAGCCTAAAAATTCTTTCTCTGTACCTTCTTCTAACAGACTTACTTGAACATGGTAACGACCTAAATACCCTTGTGGGCCAACGGCTGTACGACCATTCAGAACAGAGCCTGAAATCAGACGAACATTGCCATCTAAGGCTTCACCTGCGGTTAATTCAGTCATGCTCGCGCCCACAACAGTGCGTACGAGTCTTGGCTTAGCCGCTTTAGGGCCTGCGATCGCAATAACACGTTCGGTATTGAGTTCACCCGTCGTAAATAGCTGACCAATTGCTATTACATCTTGGTAACCAATATGCCAAACGGTACGTTTTGCAGAGGCAGACAATAAGAAGTGAATGTGAGTACCGACTAATCCTGCAGGGTGCACACCGGCAAATTCTTCAACTTGGGCGTTTGCGGCAGGAATATCAGCGCCAGGCGCTTTACAAAGGTAAACTTTACCGTCAGTAAGTCTTGCTAAGACCTTAAGACCATTAGCAAAATCTTCTTTATGCTCACGGATCACCACAACGGGATCAGCGGCAAGAGGTTGAGTATCTATTGCGGTTACAAAAATACCAGCAGCAGAAGAGTCTACAGCAGGAACTTTGCTAAAAGGACGAGTACGCAAAGCAGTCCATAAACCTGATTCAATCAGATTGTCACGGACTAACTGCGAGTCGAGCGTATCGAGTGCAGTGGCATCATATTTAGCAAAGGCAACGCTGTCGTTTCCTTCCACTTCAATGACAACAGACTGCAGAACACGCTGGGCGCCCCGGTTAATGTCTAATATAGTACCACTGGCTAAAGCCGTATATTTAACGCCTAAATTCTTCTTATCTTCAAAAAGAACTTGGCCTTTTTGTACTTTATCGCCCACTTTGATCTTCATCGTTGGACGTAAGCCAATATACTCTTCACCCAAAGTAGCTACATGTTTAATGGCTGGGCCATTATGGATAACTTGCTCTGGTCCGCCTGCTATAGGCAGTTCCAATCCTTTCTTAATTGTAATCATATCCACAAGCACTACGTTTGAAGGAAAGACAATGCGCCGCGTTCCTGCTAAATACTTAGGTTTTAAACAAAACCTACTGCATTGAGCTAGCGCAGATTTATCACAGAAATGCGATCGCAATCACGCTGGTCGCGCGCATTTTACCCCAATTGACTTGGCATCGCCACGAAAATTATAGGTGATTTCAAACCTAAAATACGGATTGAAAAGAATCATGCGCTACGGCGTTCACCTTCCGACCTAGTGACTGATCAGAAAGAGAGAATATTACGGCCACTGGGTACTATAGCATTAATAATTAAAGATTTAATTTAGCAAAAAGTCGAAACGTCCACTAAACGCAGCCGAAATCGATCTTATTTGTTTCAATTGATTTAAATTCAAACAAAATAAAACTCAATTTAAAAGCGCCATTGATAACCTAAATAGCTAATACGTCCATTTTCCGATCGAATTCCGCTATTTGATGCTGTCGTAACTAATGACTCATCTAAGAGATTTTCTACCCTAAAATAAATCTCATGGTGGCGATCAAAATGATAATTCGCCGCTAAATCTACCCGCCATTGTACTGCGATAGGCTGTAATTCAGCGCCAAATTGGCCCATTTCCCGCTCGGATTGATAAAAGACATTTGCATTCAATTCATATTCGGCATATTTCATTCCAGCACTAAAATGCAATTGCTGCTCAGGTAACCAAGCCACTCTATCACCAGCCACAACGCAACCTTGGATTTCGTTACAGCTATTGGTTTGATATTCCGAATTCGAATATTGATAATTTAAGACTAATGGTAACTGTACACTACCGATATCCCACTGGTAGCCAAGATTCAGCTCAACTCCTTTGGTCAGCACATCCACGACATTGCCTTGAACCCACAAACGACTGTCGGCGCATTGGGTATACGCATCGCAATTGACATGAAGATTATCAAAATCTTGGACATAAGTTTTGATGCCTCCAGTAAAACGCTCACTGGCATATTGGGCACTGACTTGATATTGCAATGATACTTGCGCCTCTTTCTCAAGATTCCCCGCACTTGCGGCGGTCCATGAGCGGCGAATATCCGTACTAAAGCGCCAATCTCCAGCATCATATAAAACACCGAGTTGTGGCATCCAATCGCTGTCGGAGAAATCAGCCGCATCCAGTCCTACATAAGCTAAATCGACCTTGCGATTGACGCTCACTTGTTCATAGGCAAGCGCGAGCTTTATCTGTAATTCGTCCCAATTAAACAAAGAATCGATTGCCGAAGTAAATGCTGTTGCATCGTCGGTATAGGCCAATAATGCATTTTGTGCATCACTCACTAAACTCAAGTCCTGCTGCCATAGACTCTGTTGATCGCCAAGGCGCATCTCGGCTTTATCCGTATGATAACGGGCGCTATAGATAATTTGATGGGCACCATACTGATTCACTGATTCAGTTTGTGCCCCAAAGGAGCTGAAATCATTGTCTTGTTGTAAAGAAGCCAGTGAGACGCCATCGACTGTCGGCTGACGTTCAAATGCGGCCAACGCAGCAAGACTCTGGGCATCGAGCATCTGCGCATCAAATTGATTGAGTTGGTTTAATTGCTGCGAATAAGACTGGTAGTAAAAGTCTGTGGTGACCTTATGCCCACCATTGAGCGTAACTTGGTGAGACAGTTGGTACTTATGATGTCGCCCCTGATGTTTATCCGCCGCAGTGGCCGAATACAAACTCATAGGATCTTGTTGCCAATCGGCCTGTGTTAACCCAAGCTGAGAGCGATAACTATCATCATCGAGGAACTGGTAAGTAAACTCAGTCACCTGTGGACTTCTGGCGCCGAGTAAACTCGCGGCGTTGATTTTAAATAAGATGTCTGTCGTTTGATGGTCTGTGTCTTGACCATTGAGCAAGTGATCGGCGCCGCTATTATCTGCATAATTAACCGCGAGTATCATGCCATACTCTTTTTGCTTCACTCCCCAATTCATATCGACACTGTAGTCTGAATCGGTATTACCCTCGAGAGTCGCCTTACTATTCTCGGTCTGCTCAGCAACAGGTAAGGTTTGATAACTCACCACCCCAAACGCACCTTGCCCACCGACAGCCATATTTGCCATCGGGGTGGCAGTAACACTCTGTTGTTGCAGCAGATTAGGTAAGAGTTGTAATTGCGGTGCCGAATACGGCGCAGGGGAGAAATACACTCTATCTTGCAATACGGCCACGCCTTGAGTCGCGCTACGCATGCTGATGCTCGCGGGATTTCCACTCAGATCCGCAGGTAAAACCGTCAAAGCCGTCAATTGACCTAACGCTAAACGATTAGACGTTGAATGAAATGTGCCATTGAGCTTGTTCAATTCAAGCATTTGACTGTGAAGATCATCGGCGAACGTTGTGCTAGAACAGGCAAGAGATACAGAAATTGCACAAAGTGATACAGTGAAGTAACGACTAGGCATACCAAGCTCCCAAAAACTTTGTTAGCGTACGGTGTTTTTGTTATTAACTTGTAAAATAGCTGAGTTTACTTGAAAAAAAAAGCGACTCTCGTCGCTTTCTCTTATTTACTTCAGGAAACTGAATTTACTAAAGAAGCACTCTCATACTATAAGAGTGCGAACAATTACAGGTTACCTAGAATTTCATCGCTTAATTTTAGATCGTCATTACGATTAACACTTACGCCTGCCGCAATAATATTACGGGCGATATCTTGTGCTTGCTCTAATGAATGCATCTCATACGTACCACATTGGTATTCGTTCAGCTCAGGGATTTCAGACTGCTCAACCACTTTAAGCACATCTTCCATCGCGGCTAACCACGCATCGGCCACTTGTCGCTCTGTGGGTTCACCAATCAAACTCATATAAAAACCGGTACGACATCCCATTGGCGAAATATCAATGATCTCGACATCGCTGCCATTTAAATGGTCACGCATAAAACCCGCGAACAAATGCTCTAGAGTATGAATACCACGCTCACTGAGGATCTCTTTATTCGGTGCGCAAAAACGTAAATCAAATACAGTAATGGCATCGCCCTTTGGCGTGCTCATATGCTTAGCGATACGAACCGCAGGGGCATTCATCCGAGTATGGTCGACGGTAAAGCTATCAAGTAATGGCATAGGGATCTCCAAATTCTCAGGGCGACATCAACGCCACTGTAACTGTCTATTTATGGCTTGCAAGCATAACACCAAATGAATTACGCCGATAACAAGATAATCTAAGATGAAATCATCTCATATAAATCAGATGCTAATGTGACAGTTTGCAGTAAAGAAACCATCATTTAGTGTTGACGCTGTTGACTGTAAGCATCCTCAGATATTTTATGGTACTGACGCACACCTTGCTCATACGCGTGATAAGCATCGTACACCTTTCGCATTAAGGGATCTTGATTCGCTTGATCTTCAATCACTTGTTTGGAGATTTTCTCAAGCTCCAACAACACGTTCGGTGGAAACGCTTTAAGCTCCACACCTTCGTCCTTCACTAACGTTTCAAGGGCGGTCACGTTACGGGTCGTGTATTCATCGAGCATATCTTGGTTAATGGCTCTCGCAGCAACTCTGACTATAGCCTGTAAATCCTCAGGTAAACTCTCAAAGGCAGCGGTATTAATTAAGAATTCCATATTTGAACCTGGCTCATGCCAACCAGGGTAATAGTAGTACTTAGCCACTTTATGTAAACCGAAGGCAAGATCATTAACTGGCCCTACCCACTCTGCGGCATCAATCGCCCCCGTTTGCAATGCACCATAAAGTTCACGCCCCGCCATGTTTACAGGTACAGCACCAACGCGTTTCAACACTTCACCACCTAAGCCCGGCATGCGGACCTTCAATCCCTTAAAATCAGCAATAGTATTGATGGGTTTATTAAACCAGCCACCCATTTGCATCCCAGTATTGCCACCTGCGAGGGGGATAATCCCAAAGGGTTGATACACTTCAGTCCACAGCTCCATACCACCGCCATAGTGAAGCCAGCCATTTATTTCCTGCGCGGTCATCCCAAAGGGGATCGATGAAAAAAACTGCGCTGCGGGCGCTTTTCCTCTCCAGTAGAAAGAAGCGGAGTGGGCCATTTGAATTTTACCCTGACTCACACCATCAAATACGGCAAAAGCGGGCATCAACTCACCCGCACCATAAACGCTAATCTTTAACCGACCGTTAGACATTTCATCGACTAAATGCGCAAAACGCTCAGGAGCCATGCCTAAACCGGGGAAGTTTTTCGGCCAAGAGGTCGCAAGACGCCATTCAATGGCAGGTAAAGCGTGGGGAACATCAGTTGCGGCATGGGAAGCGGCTACGCTTTGCGCATCACTGGAGACGGGGTTACAACCGCTCAGTCCCATCAGCAGCACTGAGATAAACAAACTCCCTAACTTACGCATTTTTAATAGTCTCCCTGATGTCAAACGAGCACATGGATCCAACTGACATGGAAATACACTCAGGATGGGTATCGACAATCACATCGCCCAACCTCTTAAAATAAAACATATTGTTAACACAGAAACTAAGGTAGGGAAACTCAAAAATAGTCTTAAGTTGGTCTAAAACAAAAAGCCACTCTATGAAGAGTGGCCTTGAAATCTAAGCTAAACAGTATTGCTGAGCGATTAATTAACCGCGACAATTTGGCGTATTAGGTACTTGTGCATTCGCATCCCACTCATTTTGAGTGAAAGTATGAATAGACAAAGCATGCACGCCATTGGCTAACTCATAGGCTAAGTGAGTGTTGACCAATCGATGACGGGCTAATAAACGTAAGCCATCAAACTGCTCGCTTACCAGCACAACTTTAAAGTGGGTTTCTGAATTCGGTGGTACATGGTGACGATTACTTTCGTTAATCACTTCTAAATGGGTCGGCGAGAAGCATTCGGTTAATTTCTGCGAAATAGTGTTAGCCACAGTGCCCTGCACATGAGTATTGGACATATTCGAGTCTCAGAATGGGAAAATCCAGTTGCCGCAGAGTACTGCTTCAAATTGAAAAGATCAAATTCACGCTTTCAATTTGTTGATGCCCCACCACTTTATATCAGCCATATTTCGCAGTGCTTCACCATAGACAGTTAGCGGGAGGCAATTAACCATGGAAATTAACGATGAGTTGTCTAAAGGTATAGTTCCAACGCGGCTCTTTTACTTTCAAACGTTTAGGTAAACTGTGTAACCAGTCACTTTGCATAGGCCAGTGCATGATCAGTAGATCGCCACTGTGCAAACTTATGCTGTACTTGGTTTGGCTGTGCTTATGCTTAAGCACAAAATCCCGCGTGGCGCCTAAGGTAATAGAAGCAATATGACTCCCCTGAGCAATTTCAGGTTCATCATCACTGTGGGCGCCCATACAATCTTTACCATCGGCGTAGCGATTCACTAATACCCCATTGCTCTCCAAACCATAATCCCGCGCTAACTTATCCCTCAACTTGTGAGCATATTTAGGCCAAGATAAGGCGCGGATAAACAGTCCTGAATATAAATAGTCGCAGCCCAAATCGCCAAACCACACTTGCTGGCGAGGAATCGCGTGAAGCTGACCAAAGACTTGGATTTCAGGGCGATTTAAGGGATAGGTCAGCGCTTCTTTCATTAGCGCCGCTTGCTGCTCAGCATTAAGATAACCCCGCACTAAGGTGATGGGCGGTTTAATTTGAGCATCACCCTCTGTATCAAACCCTAACTTACCTTGCTGCATTGACGTCCTCCATGTGAGCCGTCGCACTGCGCCATGAAATCTGCGATAATCTGCGCCTTAAATTTATTGGCGCAGTGTGGCACATGACAACACAATTTTCAGTAGCGGGTGTTGAACTCGAACTCTTACGGTATCCAGCTCAGCAGGAATCTAATCTTCAAGCTTGGGATGCCGCCGATGAACACTTACTCAAAAGCCTTATTGAGTCAGAGCAAGCCGCCGTGCCAACCGCCATTATCAACGACAGTTTCGGCGCTTTAAGCTGCGGTTTATCTAAATTGCATCCAAGTTGGCCACTGTGTGTTGAAACCGATGCCAGAACCAGCTTTTTAGGCACAGAACAAAACCATGGCCGCAATCAGTTGCCAATGGATAATCTGCAATGGTTTACCAGCCGCGATACCTTGCCAGAAAATTTAGCCTTAGTATTGATGAAGTTGCCTAAGAACTTAAGCTACTTTGCTCACCAGCTAACGCGCTTGTCGCAAGTGTTACCCGCAGGCACTCGTGTATTAGTGGCCGCCAAATCCAAATCGATTAATGGCGCCTTACTCGACATCTTTGCTAAGCATTTAGGCCCCGCAAGCGCCAGTTTAGCGTGGAAAAACACGCGAGTGATCACCTGTGTCAGTGATGGCAAACCAAGACCATTAGCCAAAGAAGTGACTTGGGCCGTACCCGAATATCAACTTGAGATCAGCAATTTAAGTAATGTGTTTGCCGCCAACAAACTCGATATTGGCGCACGCATCATGCTAGAGAATCTGCCCAAAGGGGATTTTAAGTCGATTGTTGATCTCGGCTGTGGCAATGGCGTGCTGGGGTTACGCACCGCCCAGTTATTCCCAGAGGCTGACATTCACTTTATCGACGATTCTGAAATGGCAGTCGCATCAGCCAAGGCAAACTGGGCACGCAACCAATTGCCCGCAGACAAAGGCCACTTCTATTGGGACGATTGCATGACGCATCTGCCAGAAGAAGTGCAACCGGATCTGGTGCTGTGTAATCCGCCGTTTCATCAAGGTGAAGCCATAACCGATCATATCGCTTGGCAGATGTTTTTAGATGCTCGCCGCCGCTTGAAAGAGGGGGGGATCTTACATATCGTCGGTAACCGTCATCTGGCTTACCATGTAAAATTACAGCGCTTATTTAAGAACTGCACCACAGTCGCCTCCAACGGTAAATTTGTGATCCTGCAAGCACAGAAAAAATAACCTCATCGAAATTGACACGTTAAATGAGAGCCAGCAATGTTTGGCTCTTTTTTATACAGGGCTCTTTTTATGCTGAGCAATGACATGTTGGAAAAATCGCAGTCGGAGATTTCCTAAAAATCAACAACAACTAGCCGAAAAATACACATACAAGTACACTTCTTGCCGACAAAGGTTTATGAGTTAAGCACTTAAACACTTAGGAATGAGATATGCCGTTAAAGGATGACGTTGCCCAACTAAAAGCTGAGCTGGCACAGTTACAATCGCTGTATTTATCGCAGCAATCTTCGCTCGGTCGTCAATTAGCAGCATTCTCCACTAAGCTCGAGACCTTAAGTCAGCAAATTGCGGCTGAAGACGCCGCTGAAACCACTCTGAATATGGCAGCGAGTGCTTCATCGATTGCATCTGTGCTCACCGCCGCCGATAACGCGCCTACATTAACCTATGCGGCACAAACACCAACCCTTGAGTCTACTCCCGTAGAGCCAGCCCCTGCAGAATCCAACCCATGGCAGCAAGGCCCTATACCAACAGAATCTTGGCAAGAAGACCCTTGGCAAAGAAAAACGAAAAATACCTCGACGGAACAAGCCGCTAAAACCGAACACCTTATTCAAGCACAAAATCAACAGCTGAGTGATGAAGTCAAATTGCAGGCAAGCGTGCAAGCGGCGAGTCAATTTGATGAGTTGTTATCCCAAGGACTCGCGGCCGTCATGGCACCCTTTGCGGCAGTCAACGAGCAAGTCAAATCTTTCTACCATCATTATCAGGCTAAGGGATTAGGACCTGTCTTTTTAATGACTGTCGCAGGGATCATCACCCTGACCTTAGGCTTTGGTTATTTACTGCAATATTCAATCAACCATTGGTTTTCAGAACTTGGCAAAGCGCTACTCGGGTTTGCCAGCGCAAACGCTATCATAGCCGGCGGGATTTTTATTCGCCAAAAACGCGCGGGCATGGCGGATTTTGGCTCAGGTATTGTCGGACTCGGACTCATACTTAATTATCTCTGCGCGTACTTTATTGGGCCGTATTTTGAGTTAATTCCCAATAGCGCGAGTTTTATCTTACTGTTATTGATCACTTTGGCGGGTTATGGCCTGTCGATGCGCTTAGATGCCAAAGTGATCGCCGTGATCGCCTTAGTCGGTGGCTCAACCGCACCTATGATGCTGTTATCCCAAAGCTATGCGCCGCTATTGTATCTGCCTTATTTACTGCTTATTGGTGCAGGCGCCCTTGCCCAGAGTCGCAAACTTAAGTGGCCGCTGCTACTGGAAATCACCGCCCTGTTGCACATAGGCTGCATCGAAACTTTTAGCCATTTCATTGAATTGCCACTCAGGGATTTTGGCGGCATCAGTCTGCTGGCGCTTATCAGTATTAATGCAACCTTTTATCTCTACGGCATCACCAGCCTACTATTTACCAAGCCGTTTACCCATCATGATGAAAAACATAATGCACTGAGCCATCGCATACTCGCCCTACCGATAGCATTGCTCGCCTTTGTGTTATTAGAGTTAACGCAATTTACTGAGTTCGCAGGAGAAATTTTTGCAATCAACGCTCTGATTTGCGCGGCCCTCTATTGGAAACTAACTTGGAAGCGCACAGGCAACCTAGAAAAAGCCCGCAGCGGCTTATTGTTAGTCTTTGCAGGGAGTTTTGCAGGATTTGCCGCACTGTATTTACTCAGCCACAATTTCCTTGGATTAGTATTACTGCTCGAAGCCTTATTACTGTTGTGGATTGGCACCAAAGAAGAACTGATTTCCGTTCGCGCCGAAGCCTATGTATTGCTGCTGATGGGATTAGGGCTCAATGCGTCTAGTGTACTGACGGGCATGAGCCTTTTAGAATCAAGCTTTATCGATGGGGCGCCAATTTCTCCCTTGTCAGCTTTTGGCTTTCCACTGTTAGCACTGGCCTTAAGTTGCGCCGCCTTAGTCTTAGTGATTCAGCTATTAACACTCCATCATGCATTGCTTTCGACCCTAGAAAGTCAGCTAAACAGAGTGTTAAAAGAGCTATTAAGCGGTTTTTATGTGGCGACAATTATCCTCGCGGCTTACCTTTTGAGCAGCGATTACTACCTCGCCATCTTGCCACTCGTCAGCCTATTACTGCTGTATTTGAGCGCAAAGGACAGACTCGTTATCAGCGAGTTTGCTGCTTGGCTCTTACTATTGCCGCTGCTGTTTAAGGTTGTTGAAGGCATAACGCTCACAGGCAGTTTTAGCTTTAGTGCCCAACCGCTTATGGCAAAACTGGCACGGTTTGAGTTATTTACCGCCCTACTCTTGGCCCATTATTGGTATCGTCGCCACTATAAAGATGCCTTATTTGCCAAAGCCGCTTATACGATGCAAATCTTCTGCTATTTGCTGCTGCCGCTTATTCTGCTGCCCAAAGTCATCCGCAACCATTGGGAATATACCGCTATTGCACTCTGGCTGAGCACCTTTATGAGCCTAGGTTTAGCCTACTTTGTTAAACATAAGAGTTTGAACATAGAAGCCAAAATCCTCACTTGGCTAGCGGTTCTGATGACAGCCTCGCTATGCCTTATTCACGCTTGGCAAGGACTCGCGGCGCTAGCCGTTGGCGCCCTGTTTATGGGCTTCACACTGCTTCGTTATCGCCAATTACCCGAGCATTGGCGCCCCTTGCTGCAACTACAATGGCAATTGAGCCCTTATTACTTTGCACTGGTATTGGCCGTGATCGTTTATGGTTTTAATCATTCTGAGCTAGTAGGAATAGCCATGACAGCATTAGCCTTAAGTGGTTATTTTGCATTGCTAATCCAAAGAGGTTTAAGCCTGAGAGGTGTAAGTCAGGCATCTGTAGGCCAAACCTCATATAGCGCAAAATTCCCCCTCGCAGCCGAAATCCAAGCCGCAATAAAGGAAAGCTATCATCTCGCCTATGGCCTAACGTTAGGCTTAGCCCTGTTGCCCATCATGTTCCATTTTGAGCTAACACTCGGGCTTAATCGTGATAATGCCTCGTTTGTGTTAATCGAGTTTTTATCACTGGCACTCCTAGCAAGGCTTATCTTGCAGCACGGTGCAGCAATACGCTTGCATAGACGCATCTTACCTTTACAAGGACTTAAGTGGGGTTGGCATCTGTTACTCGCCTTGAGTTACTTTATGTGGAGTTATAGCTTCGATAACATGATTGCCGCCCCACTCAGCGCGATTTTATTGGTTATCCATGGCAGTGTGTTGATGTTTATCAGCTTAAAACCACAAAATGCCGATATGATCCGCCTCGCTGCTGGGCTATTTACCTTATCGACGCTTAAAGTGCTATTACTGGATATGGCTTCATTCGAGCTAGTACAAAAGGTGATTGCCTTTATGCTGATCGGGGTTATTTTACTGACAGTTTCTTACTTCTATCAAAAGGCGAGAAATCGACTGCAGCAAGATTAACATCGTTTTTAAAGCACTAAAAAAGCCGCCATCAAATTGAATCGATGGCGGCTTTTTACTGTTAACGATTTAATAAAGCGATGAGGTATCGGCTATTTAATATGGACTATTCGATACGAGCTATTTGCTCGCCAGTGCCTTATCGAGCGCCTGCGCCACATCGTTAATGATGTCGTCGATATGCTCAATCCCAACCGAGATACGGATAAGATCCTCTGACACACCCGCCCTTGCGAGTTCATCGGCATCGAGTTGTCTGTGCGTAGTGCTCGCAGGGTGGCAGGCCAAGGATTTCGCATCCCCAATGTTCACTAAACGCAGGATCATCTGCAGTGCATCGATAAAACGTCCGCCAGCAAGCTTACCTTCTTCTGCTGTGACCGCTTTAATCCCAAAGCTGATTATCCCAGAAGCTTTTCCGCCAGTGATCTTGTGGCAATTATCCTGATAAGGGCTGCTCGGCAAGGCGCCGTAGTTCACCCAACTGACCGCAGGATGCAACACTAAATACTCGGCTAATGCTAGCGCATTCGAGCAATGGCGCTCCATTCTAAGGCTTAAGGTTTCAAGGCCTTGCAACAGTAAAAATGCACTGTGCGGTGACAGTGCGGCGCCGGTATTACGCAGCGGTACCACACGGCAACGGCCAATAAATGCCGCAGGGCCAAAGGCTTCGGTGTAGACCACGCCGTGGTAGGAAGGATCGGCTTGGTTAAGTAAGGCAAATCTTTCCTTATTCGCCACCCAATCGAACTTGCCTGAATCGATAATCACGCCGCCAATCGTTGTGCCATGGCCACCAATATATTTAGTTAAAGAGTGAATAACGATATCGGCGCCATGCTCAAAGGGGCGACATAACACTGGAGTCGCGACCGTATTATCGACAATTAAAGGCACGCCATGCTTATGGGCAATCTCGGCTAAACGTTGTAAATCGACAATATTGCCCGCGGGATTACCAATAGATTCACAGAACAAGGCCTTAGTTTTATCGTCGATCAGCTCATCGAGGCCTTCAAAATCATCGAAGGCCGCCATGCGCACTTCAACGCCTTGGCGCGGCAATGTATGGGCAAACAGATTATAAGTGCCGCCATAGAGCTGACTGGTGCTGACGATGTTATCGCCAACTTGAGTCAGGGCTTGAATCGCATAGGTAATCGCCGCCATACCCGATGCTACGGCCAGCGCACCTATGCCGCCTTCAATGGCCGCCAGACGTTGCTCTAGCACGCTAGTAGTAGGATTCATTATCCGAGTATAAATATTACCAGCGACTTTTAAGTCAAATAAATCAGCACCATGCTGGGTATCATCGAAGGTATAAGAGGTCGTTTGATAGATAGGTACTGCGGCCGCCTTCGTGGTCGCTTCTGACTCATAACCATGGTGTAATGCCAGTGACTCTAATTTCATTTTCCCTTCCTTATCCGTAGCAGCCCAGTATTCAATCGACATTGAGAATTGCACAAGATTTGTGCATGCTCAACAAGCTAACAGATAGACATCTAGAAGTCTAAAACTTTTTAGCCACAGCCTTTAACTTCGGCGCGAATAGTTACGGATAAGTTCGGCCAGCACCACGACCGCAGAGACTATCTCTGGCGAGCACTCGTATGAGGCATTCAAACGCATAAAATGGCGGAATTCGACCTGATTACTAAAGAGATTTCCGGGTGCAATACTGATCCCACGCTCAATCGCCTGATAATAAATTTGTGTAGCGTCCATGTGTAATGGCAGCGCTAACCAGAGAAAATAGCCGCCCTGCGCGAAGTTGACCCCCACAGATTCGGGCAGATGCGCGCACAATAATTGATACATGGCCAATTTACGGCTGGCTAACTTTTTACGTAACTGTTTCAAATGCCGTTCATATTGCGCCGACTGAATAAAATCAGCGATGGCGAGCTGCATCGGCGCACTAGTCGATAACGTCGACATGACTTGTAAGCGTTGTAACTGCGGAGCATGGCATCCCGCCGCTACCCAGCCGACACGATAACCAGCAATCAAAGACTTAGAAAATGAGCCACAGTGCAACACCCGTCCTTCGGTATCGAAGGCTTTTACTGGCCTTGGCGCGCTGGAGTCGACATAGAGTTCTTGATAAACATCATCCTCAATCAGACTGACCTTATGCTCGTTTAGTAGCTGATAAAGCGCCTGTTTTTTAGCATCCGATAAGCTGCAACCTAAGGGATTTTGATGTTGGCTCATCAACCAGCAGGCTTTCACTGGATAGGTTTTTAATACTTCTGCCAGCGCCTCGAGATCAATCCCCTGTTGTGGATCGGTCGCGACCGCAATGGCCTTAAGCTTAAGCCGCTCAATCGCTTGCATCGCACCATAAAAGGTCGGTGATTCAATGACAACCCAATCCCCCGCTTGAGTCAGCGTCGCTAAACTCAAGTTGAGCGCCTCCATGGCACCCGAGGTAATGATGATTTCGTCGGGCGAAATGCTCATGCCCAATTTGGCATAACGTTGGGAAATAGCCTTACGCAATCCCGCATTTCCTGGCGGTAAATTATCGGCGGCAAAAGAAGGTGACATGTGCCGAGTCACCTTAACCAAAGATCGCGCCAGTGCTTGTTGTGGGAATAAACTAGGATCGGGAAATCCTGAGCCAAAGGGCACTATATCCGCCTGCTTTGAAGCCTGCAGAACATTGAATACAAACTCATTAATATCCACGCTATCGGAAAGATAAATCGGCTTTTGTCGCTCGGGATAACGAAAGGCTTCTCCCTGCCGCGCGATTAATTCCGGCTTTGGCGCCACTAAATAGCCAGACTTAGCCTGCGCCGAGATCACGCCTTGGCTTTCCAATAACTGATAGGCATTGAGCACTGTCATCAGACTCAAGCCCGAATCGGCCACAGTTTGGCGCAGCGACGGCAACTTGTCCCCCGCCTGCCAGACACCTTGGGCTATTCGTGTCTTTAATTCCTGCGCTAACTGCTCATACTTCGCCATCTGTTATAGCCAATCCAAGATATTCTGTGTCTGTTATAGCTAGCATATCCCATGGTCTAATAGCACACAAGCTTTCACCGTCAAGCCAATTTAGGGTTCAGTGAACGCGACTAGAACAATGCCTTTGTAACGAGAAATGCCTATCGCTCGAGGAAATTATGTTTGATTTTGATGCCACAGTACTCGCTAGGATCCAATTTGCTTTTACCATCTCTTTTCACATTATTTTCCCTGCCATCACTATCGGCCTCGCCACCTATCTAGCAGTATTAGAAGGTTTATGGCTGAAAACAGCGAATGAGGTTTACCAACAACTCTATCAATTTTGGTCGAAGATTTTTGCCATAAACTTTGGCATGGGCGTGGTCTCGGGCATAGTGATGGCCTACCAATTTGGTACCCATTGGAGCGCTTTTTCGGCCTTCGCGGGCAGCGTGACTGGGCCGCTACTCACCTATGAAGTGCTTACCGCCTTCTTCCTCGAAGCGGGTTTTCTGGGGGTCATGCTATTTGGTCAGCAGAAGGTAGGCAAAAACCTGCATTTCTTCGCCACTTGTATGGTCGCCACGGGCACGATTATCTCAACCTTCTGGATCTTAGCTTCAAACAGCTGGATGCAGACGCCCCAAGGTTTTGAAATCGTGAACAATCGCGTTATTCCAGTGGATTGGTTTCAGATAGTGTTTAACCCTTCATTTCCCTATCGTTTAGCCCATATGACAGTGGCGGCCTTTATTTCATCGGCTTTCTTTGTGGGCGCATCGGCGGCTTGGCACTTACTCAAAGGAAACGACACGCCCGCGATCCGTAAAATGTTGTCTATGGCGATGTGGATGGCGTTAATTGTCGCGCCGCTGCAAGCGGTAATTGGTGATTTTCACGGCTTAAATACCCTTGAATATCAACCTGTAAAAGTCGCGGCGATAGAAGGCCATTGGCGTAATGAGGGTGACAAACCCACACCGCTTATCTTGTTTGCCATTCCTGATATGGACGCAGAGAAAAACCACTTCAGCCTTGAAATCCCAGGGCTGGCGAGCCTGATCTTACAGCATGATTTAAGCAAACAAGTGCCAGCCTTGACTGAGTATCCCGCCGAGGACAGACCCAATGTGTTGTTAGTGTTCTGGAGTTTTAGGCTCATGGTTGGCTTAGGCTTATTGATGATTTTTGCTGGACTGTGGAGTGCTTATCTCAGGTGCAAAGGCAGCCTCTACAGCAACAAACACTTTCTGCGATTTGTACTCGTGCTCGGCCCCGCCGGATTGCTCGCCACACTAGCGGGTTGGTTTACCACCGAGCTTGGCCGTCAACCTTGGGTGATCCAAGGATTGATGCGCACGCAGGATGCCGTGTCTTCCCACAGCGTTACCCACCTAAGTATCAGCCTAGGGATTTTTATCGTCAGTTACTGTGGCATCTTTGGCGTTGGTTATCGCTATATGATGCGACTCATCCGCAAAGGGCCAGATAGCGCAGCAACAAGCCATTAATTTTAATCTAGTTTTACTTATTCAATCTAAAACATATTTAAGGGCTCACCATGGAATTCGATCTACCCTTGATTTGGTTCGGGATCATCATTTTTGCCACCTTAATGTATATCGTGATGGATGGCTTTGATCTCGGCATCGGCATACTGTTTCCCTTTATTCACGATGAGGACGACAGGGATATTATGGTCAATACCGTCGCCCCTGTTTGGGATGGTAATGAAACCTGGTTAGTGCTTGGCGGCGCCAGCCTGCTCGGTGCATTTCCCCTCGCCTATGCCATAGTGCTCGAAGCGCTAACCATACCGCTGCTCATCATGCTGCTGGCATTGATTTTTCGCGGCGTGGCATTTGAGTTTAGATTTAAGTCGGGCGCAGAAGCTAAACCATTCTGGGATAAAGCGTTTATGTTCGGTTCTATCACGGCCACCTTTTCACAGGGCGCAGTGCTGGGGGCGTTTATCTCCGGCATTTCGGTGAGTAACCAACAATTTAGCGGCGGTAGTTTCGATTGGTTAACGCCCTTCTCACTTTTCTGCGGTTTTGGCCTTATGCTGGCCTATGCTCTGCTCGGCGCAACTTGGTTAGTAAAAAAATGCCAAGGCGAGCTTAAAACGACCATGCAACAACTCGGCAGAGCACTGACCTTATGCCTGTTGATAACCATAGGTTTAGTCAGTTTATGGACGCCTTTTGTGCAACCCAATATTGCCCTGCGCTGGTTTAGTTTACCGAATTTATTCTACTTCGCCCCAGTGCCAATACTGGTATTAGCCTGCAGTTGGGCCTTGATAAAATCCCTAAATCGTGATGATAACTATCAGCCATTTCTACTCACTCTAGGGCTGATTTTCTTAGGATTTAGTGGCTTAGGGATCAGCATCTGGCCACACATTATTCCACCCAACATCAGCCTTTGGCAGGCAGCAGCCCCCGACAGCAGTCTAAGCTTTATGCTCGTCGGCGCCCTGATGATCATCCCGCTGATTTTGGTTTATACCTTTTGGAGCTACTACGTGTTCCGCGGCAAAGTAACCAAGGATGCTGGCTATCACTAGCCATGACTCAGGTAAAAGAGGCTTCCCACAACACGACTGAAGCTAACTTGGCTTAGGTCGCTGATTCACCTTAGATGACTTTACATATGCAGGAGATCAACATGACGACCCAAACGAAATCCCTCGCCTATCGACTCGGCTGGTTAGTGCTGATTTGGTGTACAAGCGTAAGCTGTCTGTTCCTCGTCTCTATGTGTATCAAAATACTTTTAAAAGGTGCGGGCTTAACAACCTAAGTAAATATTAACTTTAGAAGCTTATATTAAGGCTTAATTCAGTTAGTGCCCATAGCATCTAGCGACAATGCACTAGAACATTCAATGGTTGAATTAATTTGGCTTTCAGTTCCGCCAAATTAACAAGTGCTCAGTTTACTTTACGAGTGCTAGCATTAAATTGACGAAGACTAGCCTCAATGTAGCAAAGTTAAAACTATGTTAAATCTAGCTTTGCTGTTATCAGTATATTCAGCAAGATTAGCTTAGTTAGGCTTGCTTTATATTTTTACTTGACCTATGGTATCAGCCAAGCAATTACTTATTTAGTTAATGGCAAGATTTAGTTAACAGCAAGGCCGATATACTAAATCGATATACAAAAAATAAATAATCAATCGAATATCAACTTTTGACTGGAGATGTAACACTATGTTTAGCACTGCATTTTCATCACTATTTTCCCATGTGTTAGCTAACACATCTAGTTCAGTAAGCTCAATCCGCCTCTCGCTCAAATTCCCAGTCTAAGCCGAGCGTCACTCGCGCTCGGCAGAATTATAACTTCTTGTGAAATAAGCACAGAGTAATACTCATTTTAATTTCTATGCTTATATTTTAACTTTGTTATTTCAGAGGCGGCAATGGCATATTCTTTTTTTAGTGGTCTTTTCCAGAATTTTATTCTAAAAACTGAAACCTATTATTTACAAAACAGTTTTAATGCCTCTCTACGCCCAACGGCTTTGGCAGGCGTGATTAGTAAGCTTGAGCAGCTAAAGTATGATACGACGAGTGATAAAGTGACTGTGGGACGGGAAATTCACTTAGTTAATCTGCAGGATCAGCAAGAGTACCAAATTGAACTCGTGTATCCACCAAGGCATAAACCCAGTGCAGGACGTTTCTCTGTCATATCAGATTTAGGCGTCAGCTTACTTGGGTTATCAAAGGGCGAACTGGCAGAGGTGAGCATTTTAGGCAAACCAGTTCTGTTTATGATTAAAGATGTCAGTTTAACGAAAAAACAACTTAAAAAGTCTGTATAGAAAAAATCATTTGGGCATACTTTTTGTAAATGGCTATTGAGTATTGCTACTTGACAATATTTCATAAAATTTTAAAGCTATGATTATTAGGCTGTAAGCATTTTAAAATAAAGCATGTTCAATTCAGTGGCAACATGCTTTGAACTCGCTATTAGCGGCGGCTTATAGCGGCATTTTCAACATAATATAATAAGAGGGAATGTTATTTTGAAGTCATTAACTGGCCGCGATATTTATTAAAGAGACACTTTAGATAAGTTTAACACTGCAATTAACGACTCTTTGCAACTATTTACGTATAAGTCATGGCAGCGCTTTAGAGTAAACAGCAAAGGGGTTAAGAGGTTTAGCACGGCGCCTCAATCGTTAAATTTATTTTTATACTCTTTATAAATAAACCGTCTCAATTAAAGCCTGAAATAAAAATTGAGCCCAACTATCGAAACCGATTTGCGGCGCGGGTTCGGATAGTAACCTTCACTTTGGAGTTTATATCTATGAGTAAAGAAAAAAACAAAAAACCGCCAATGAAAACCTTAAAAGAGAAGCGTCAAGATAAACGGAACCGCCAAAAGGCTTCCGACTAACTTATCTAACTCTGTAAAAAACCTTAAATCCTCTCTTTAAATAGGCCGAAAATAGGGTGTTAATACTTTAGCACCCTATCTTATTTCACAGTTTACCCCAATATTTTTAGTGCATCATCTAGCGCGACTTTCGCATAAGATCTCATCATCTCGCCTTTATTAAGCCTTGCTCCATCAGCCACTCAATCACAATCGGCGGCGATACTGCTCAGGTGAGCACTGAGCATATTTTTTAAACATCACGATATAAGGCGAAGTTTGGTTATAGCCGAGCGTCAATGCCACTTCTTTGATCGCAAGCCCCTGACGTAATAGTTGTAAGGAATAGATAAACTTATGCCTTTGTCTTAGCTCAGTAAAACTAATCCCCAGAACCTCTTGGCAGCGACGAGCTAAGGTACGCTCTGTGGTATGTAATTCACTGGCCCAAGATTTAAAGGTTTTCGAACTCACAGGGTCGGCTTCAAGTGCCAGCAACAACGGCTGTAACAGTTTATCTGAAACGGTGGGCAGAAATTGCGGTAGAGCTTTACCCAAGGTCAGCTGATCGAGTAAAACCTCAACCAGTCGCTTATCCGCCGCAGTGTCTGCCACAGTGACTTGCCGTTCCCGCAGATCGTTCACGATCGATTGGGCAATGGATGTTACGGCTAACAAACAGGTCTCTATGGGAAAAGCCGCAGCCCGCTCGGCAACTATATTCATCGAGCAATAATGAATACTGCGCCGAGTATAACTTTCATGTTCTATCCCCGCAGGAACCCAAATCGCATATTGTGACGGCGATAAAAACCGTTGCCCTGCAGCATGTAACTCCATAATTCCACCGCTGATTAACTGCAGTTGCCCCCAAACATGTTGATGTTTTGGCGTTACCGTATTTGGTAGGAAAGCTTCATAGTTGAAGAAGATATCTGCAGCAGGCTCTTGCTCTGCTGTGAGCGGATGGTAAACCGTGCGCATTTTGATGCCCTCAAAGCTATGGTGGTCCAAAAACTCAAACGAAATCGCTAACCCAGATTACGCTTGTCCGTAGAGGAACTGACCTTGTCTGATAAGCGATATTTATATCATAACCGACCATGGATAATAGCCACTAATCTATTATCTGGATGCTTAAGTGATAAGCCATAAGCTAAGGCCTGTCACTTTAGCCAGTACCTAAAGGCAAGACCATGCTGTATTTGTTCCCCTTGTTAGCCGTATTAATTTGGGCAGGCAATTCGATAGTCAACAAGCTCTCATTTGGGATTATCGATCCTGAAGCCATAGCGTTTTACCGTTGGTTTTTCGCTATGTTATTGTTAACCCCCTTTGTCGCAAATCGCGTCTGGCAAAAACGCCAAGTGATACTACCTTTGTTACCTAAGTTCGCTACTTTGGCTTTGTTAGGTATGGTGCTAAACCAAAGTCTGGCCTATTTTGCAGCGGCTACCACCACGGCAACAAATATGGCATTAATCACCTCTCTCGTGCCTATGATCAGTCTGTTTTTAGCCGTGCCATTACTCAAGCAAAAATTATCACCGTTAGCCTTTGGTGGCACCTTAATCTCGCTATTTGGATTGATTTTTATGCTCAGTCACGGCGATATGATGAACCTTGCCATCGGCGTGACTCAAGGTGATTTACTGTTGCTCTTTAGCGCCTTTGTATATGCACTCTATGGTGTATTACTGAAACGCTGGCAACTGCCACTGCCGACTTGGGAATCGGTTTATATTCAAGGACTCATAGCCGTATTCATGCTGACGCCACTGCTGTTTACGAGTCCCAGCATAGCGATCAGTGTCCAATCAGCACCACTGATACTTTACGCTGCTATCGCTGCCTCACTTTTAGCGCCGTGGGCTTGGATCAATGGCATAAGCAAACTCGGCGCCGATCGCACCAGTGTATTCTTTAATTTAATGCCTATTATTGCGGCGATACTGGCGGCCATCATCCTAGATGAAACCTTAGCCATTTATCATTATATTGGCGGTTCTATGGTCATTATTGGCGTCATGCTAGTGCAGATAAAACCTAAGCCTAAAGTCATCTCTACCCTAGCTTGTCCTGAATAATACAAAGTAATGCGTCAACGCCTTGGTAACAGTGACCAAGGCGGTTTCGCTTATTTCAATGCGTACAAAATCCCATCGCAATCTGCTGCACGCAAAGGCAATTCTATAAATAACGGCTAAGCTATTTATTAAGTTATTAATGGAGATCGTCCTATGTTTAACAGTATTCGCGTTAAGTTTTCACTGATGTTTGCCATTATGGCGACAGCCCTCATTGTCATGGCGGTCACCGATGCTATGCAAAGCCGTGCCACTGTGAAACAGATGCAGGAATTTAGTCAGTTATTTAATCCCGCAATTTCGGCAATTCTCAATGCAGATCGCGATCTTTACCAAGCACAGCTCAGTGAAGAAGTGTTACTCAGGGAAGAATTATCTGCCGATAATCGCAAGAGTGAGATTGATAACTGGCAAGAGAATGTCGATCAAGCCCGTGACAGAATGGGCGAATTTAAAAAAATCCTTACAGATCACCTGCAAGTACTGCAATCAACCAATGGCTTTGAGGCGCAGTTTTCGCTCTGGTATCAAGCCTCATCAGAGGTCATTAATGCCGTTAAAAGTAATGATTTTGAACGCGCGAAACAACTCCACGAAACCAAATCCAAGCAAGAATTTAAGGCATTAAGAGATATCTACAATGCCGCGGGCGAAGCCGCCGATAACAGAGTAAAAGAGCTAGATTTACAAGCAACGGAACAGGCAACCACCCAAACCCAAATATCCTTAACGATAGCAAGCTTAGTCGCCATTGTGGCGCTGTTGATTGCCTACTTCGGACCTAAAATCATAGTCAATGCAATTGAAGATATCACTAGCAGGATCAATGACATTGTCGATGGTGACGGTAACTTAACCCAAAGGATCCCTATCACACGTCAGGATGAAATCGGCGAGCTCGCCCATGCATTTAACTTATTTGTAGAGCAGCTACAGCAAATGGTCATCTCGATTATTGGTCAAACTAAAGATGTGAGCCAAACCGTTGAAAGCCTTGCAACTAAGTCAGCTACCACAATCAACATCAGCCATGAACAAGAGCAGTTTGTCGATACCATTGTCACAGCAGTGAATGAAATGAGTGCAGCCGTAAGAGAAGTCGCCAGTAACGCTCTTCATACTGCCACCGAAATCACTAAGGTGAATGACCAAACAGTAGAGGGTAAGAATATCCTCGCCCAGTCCGTTAATCATATTCAGCAACTGTCTGAATCAGTTAAAAATGCCGTGACTGTTATTGAAAAACTTTCAGTCAATTCTGCCAATATTGCCTCAGTGCTTGATGTGATCCGCTCAATCGCTGAGCAAACTAACCTCCTTGCCCTTAACGCGGCCATTGAAGCGGCGCGCGCTGGCGAACAGGGCCGCGGCTTTGCCGTAGTCGCAGATGAAGTACGTACACTGGCGAGTCGTACCGAAACCTCAACCCAAGATATTCAGCGCATGATTGAAGAGTTGCAACGCGGTGTAAATGATGCGGTTAAAAGCATTGAATCGGGAGCTAGCCTGACCACATCAACCGTCACCCTCGCCAGCCAGACCCAAGATGCATTAGATGAAATTCTAAACTCCACTTCTAAGGTCAGTGAGATGTCCACTCAAACGGCGACTGCCACCGAAGAGCAAACCCATGTGACCGAAGAAATTAATCGTAACTTGACCGAATTATCCGATAAAACAAGATACTGCAACTTAGTGATCCAAGAAACGCAGCAAATAGTCGTCAACACTAAAGCCATTTGCAGCAACCTACAAAAAGAAGTTGCGCGATTTAAAGTCGCTTAAGATAAATGACTAACGACACATGGTGAGCGATAAGCTATTGAAACGAAAAGAGTGCCCAATGTAGGAACTCTTTTTAATGGAAATAATACCAAGAAAAGCTTGAAGACAATAAAAGCCCACAACCGTATGCAAGTTGCAAATAACGGTAACGATACTGAACCCAAGTTGTATCGATTCACCCGTTAAAGTGCGAATAACAGTACTAACTGTTTAATGTTAACTCACAGTAATGATTGAATTTCTAATTTAATCATCTGCAAAAAAACTGTAAAAACAGCCAAAGGATACATCAATCAAAACTAACTAATTGACCACCCAAGTGAGCAATTTTTTCAGCGGCCAAGTCGGGATTAAGATAGCCTGCAACTTTCGTTAACGCATCGGCGCGCCAAGCAAAAGAGGCTCTCACACTAACAATACGCTCGCTTTCAGCATCGACGTTCGTATCGGCAACATTGCCAGTTGGCAGTAATAGTGCAGGGTAATCATGACTTAAGGTTTGTGAGACCCTTGAGCTGGCGAGCGCCATATTGCTAACGCAGAGCTTTTGGCTCGCTCCTAATGGACCGCGGCACACTACATTTAAAGATGCACTGCCAAAAACTTTTAAATCGCCACCCGCATTGACCCAACCTCCGCTCACGCCAGCGCGACGCAGCTCACTCACTGCCATATCAACCGCATAACCTTTAGCGATACCATCTAAGGTTAAAATTAGCGGTCTAGCTAATCGCGCTTGATTACCTTTTATTTCAATATCTTGCCAGTCACCTTGCAATAACAATGGCATACCAAGGTAAGCAGGCAAAGCGCCGCGAGACATCATTTCGCCGCCAACGGTACAATTGAATAAGTTGTTGCTCGCCTTACCCAGTCCCTTAGCCAACTTGAGCACTCGTAAACTATCTTGGCTTAACGTTACCCAAATTCCCGGCTGCCGATTTAACTGACTTAACTCGCTGTCCTGTTGATGGAAGCTCAGCAACCGCCCAATATGGGTCACACGCGAAAAAGCCGCGCTAATAGCCACTTCCAATGCTTTATCTTTAAGTTGTACCTCACCGCTTTGATTTGGCAGTGACTCGGCAGCGATTTCCACCAGCGTTCCGAGTAATGGCTTAGCGCGACGTATCATGATAATACCCACTGTAGTAGGAAGATCTGAGGGATCAGCAATAAACGCTTCATCCAGTTAAATTTAAACAAAGCACTAAGAGTAATTAACATAATTTGTGCGGATTCTATTAAAGTCTCTACTTTAATACAAATTGTTGCCATTAGTTTTTATGGGGATTTTAGATGCTTGAAACTGTTTTACATTTAAAAACAATAGATTGCTTATTAAGGTTTTATTAAAGTTATTTGACTTATCATTGCTATCACAACGCTGCACAAGCGAACTAAGTCAATACGTCCCCAAATGAGCCCTATTGATTAATGCCACTCATCATTTACGTTATTTATGCTGTCTTACCCACCAACAACTCAAACTAAATGGAGCGATAAATAGCCGGCTTACTCCATCACACCAGTTATCCGATTAAATTTCATGCAACTCCGTTCAGTTGAAATACACTCTCAATCAGATATAACCCTCTAACTCAACCTGAACAAAAAAGAGTAAAGCATTGATTAGTAATTAAAATAAGGACTAAGTTTCATCTTATACAACCTATTAATAACCTAGCGATCACAACGGAAGTAAAAACATCTAGACGTCTAAATTGACAGGTTATCAGGGATCAAATATGCTTTGCCTCAAGTTGCTAGGATACGATGCCGCGGCAACACTGAATTTAAGCGAGTTTGACTGCCAAGGATCCTGCGGAAAAACCCTAAGCGAAAGAGAGATAACATTTGAGCAATCCAACAGCAACACAGCACAGCCCGGCATCTTTTATTGCCCTGTTGCCATTATTTGTTTTCCTTGGTCTTTTCATTGGCGCGGGTGTGTATTTCCAAAGCCAAGGTGTCGACTTTGCCTTCTATCAATTACCCAGCGTTATCGCTATTTTACCTGCAATCATTCTGGCGTTGATTTTATCAAAACAGAAATTAAATCAATCGATTGATACCTTTATTGGCGGTATTGGTCACAGCAATATTATTGCAATGTGTTTAATTTACTTACTTGCAGGCGCCTTCGCTGCAGTCGCTAAAGCCACTGGCGGCGTCGATGCTACTGTTGCTCTTGGTTTATCGTTAATCCCATCGAACCTGTTACTACCTGGTTTCTTCGTGATTGCCGCTTTTATCGCAACGGCCATGGGAACCTCTATGGGGACAATCGCTGCTGTCGCTCCCATCGCCCTAGGCGTAGCCGACCAAGCGCAAATCGACTATGCACTGATGGCGGGAGCCGTGATGTCTGGCGCCCTATTTGGTGACAACTTGTCGATTATTTCCGATACCACGATTGCAGCTACGCGCACCCAAGGCTGTGATATGAAAGATAAATTTCGTGAAAATTTAATTTTCGCTATCCCCGCATCACTGCTAACTTTAATCGCCTTTGTATTTGCCGGACAAGGCCAAGCAGAATTAGCAACACAGAATATCGATCTTATTAAGGTCATTCCTTATCTGACCATTTTGATCTTAGCTGTGGCAGGTCTGAACGTATTTGTGGTCTTGACCTTAGGTATCTTATTAGCGGGCGCAACCGGCCTGTTTACTATGGATTACGGTGTGATCCAATTCGGTAAAGATATTTATGCTGGCTTTAGCAATATGCAGGAGATTTTCATTCTGTCTATGCTAGTGGGTGGTTTAGCCGCACTCATGCAGCAGCAAGGTGGTCTTGCCTTTGTGAGTAAACAGATTGAAAAGCTGATCACTCGTTTCTCCAAGGCACAAGGTGAAGCTTCATGCCGTGCTGCTGAGCTAGGTATGGCAGGTATAGTCGCAGTGACTAACTCTTGTGTGGCTAACAACACGGTTTCTATCGTGGTGACGGGTGATATTGCAAAAGACTTAGCAGAGAAGCATGGCGTGAGTCCAAAACGTGCCGCCAGCATACTCGATATTTTCGCCTGTATTATCCAAGGTTTGATCCCGTATGGTGCACAGGCACTCTTGATTGCTTCAACCTTTAGCATCACGCCATTAGCAGCGGTATCACACGCTTGGTACTGTATGATTTTAGCCGCAGTGGCTGTTGCGATTGTAATTTTCCGCAAACGACACTAAATGATATTTGAATGCATGAGTAGAATCTAACGTTTATGACAAGGGACGCACTAGGCGTTCCTTGTCATTTTAAAACCTCTTTTGGCGAAAAAGCATCAACTCGCTTGCCTTCATTAAACAATTCAGGCAAGTTACCGCATTCAATGTGGTCATCTCCAGTCAGCATATTTTTAGTCTCCATGAATCCTCTTTATCACCAAGAACCAAGTTATTACGATCTACATCGTCTTATTACATGGTTGATTGTAGGCGCAGCCTTTATTAGTGCTTCTGGAGTTTTAATTGCTATTTATGCTGAATATCAAAACGTTGGAGTTCAAGTCTTACAAATACGAGCTGATTTTTTAGGTAACTATATCAACTCCCCCCTCGCTTATGTGTTTAATTTAAGCTTATTGGCTGCGGGGCTCTGCATACTCATTTCAATGACCGGGCTCTACTTACTAAAACTAGATACGTTTAGCCAATGCATAGCACTTACAGGTGCTTGGGTAGGAGTCTCTGTGATTTTGATGGGAATATTCCCCATTAATTTTTTGAGCATACACAGAATAGTTTCAACGAGTTATCTATTAAGCACCCTCATCTTACACAGCCTTGTGATTATAGCGGGGATAGTACCTCGGTTTATTTGCCCAAAACCACTGTTCTATTTGAGCCTGATCAGCTTTTGTAGTGCAGTGAGTTTAACCCTGCAATTAGATTGGGCCATATTGGATTTCCCTCCCTGTGTGCCCCAAACACACTTTTGTACTGTTTCAGCCAATATGTGGCTCCAAACTAACTTGAGTATTATTTGGTGTTTAAGCCTAGCCTTTGCAATGCGGCGCCTATCAAAAATACTGTATCATCGCGCCCAAGAACGCCAAATACTTTAGGGTAATCCATGCGCTTAGCAAAATACCTCGCCCAGTGTGGCATAGGCTCACGCCGTGAAGCCTGCCGTTTGATTGAGGCTGGGCGCATCACACTCAATGGCGGTATCGCCCGCCACACAGATCCCATCTGTTTAGACGAGTCATTAAACTGCCTCGACCGTATTGAGTTTGATGGCAAACCTATCACTAAAGCCGAAACACTCGCCTATTGGGTATTTAACAAAGCTGTGGGCACGGATTGCCGTCTGCTTGAGCAGGATGAAGCGAGCCTTATACACCGACTTCCCAAAGCGCCAAGACTCTACCCCGTCGGCAGACTCGATAAAGACTCCCGCGGCCTGTTGCTGTTAACTAACGATGGTGAGCTGACTCATAAACTGATGCACCCCAGTTTTGCCCACAGCAAAACCTACCATGTGCGCCTCGATAGGCCATTCACTGATGATTTTGTTGAACAAATGGCCAGTGGAGTGCGTTATAAAGACCTGCAAACCCTGCCCTGCCAAGTCCACCACCTCAGTTCGGACAGCTTTGAAATCGTGCTGACCCAAGGACTAAATCGACAAATTCGGCGTATGGCCAGTGCCTTAGGCTATAAGGTAATTGACTTACAGCGCGTCGCATTAATGACATTAACGCTAGAATCCTTAGCCGAAGGAGCGATGCGGCCACTCACCCCACAGGAAGTTGCAGTGTTTAAAGCCGCAGTGACAATTTAGAGAAAGACAAGTGGCGAATACACTCAAGCTACTAACCTCAATTTTTGACAAATGCCCGCGCGAACAATATCTTCCAATGAACTCCAATGAACTCCAATGAAGATAGAAACGCCTGAGATGACTCAGGCGTTTCTATAAAACGAAGCTCCCCTTTCAAGCTTATTAATATGAGCTACTTTTTATCAGAACGAAGTACTAATTCCACTCTGCGATTCAGTTTTTGTCCGGCGTCATTAGTATTGCTGGCGACAGGGCTATATTCCCCGTTACCGTGGGCGGTTAATTGGGCCGACGGAATTTGAAACCCGTCACTCAACTGCTTAATCACAGCTGCGGCGCGGCGCTCCGACAGGCTTTGATTGTAACTCCGCTCGCCCTTGTCATCGGTATGTCCAACCACATAAAAACTCATCGCCGGATGCTGCTTAAGATAGCTTGCCAGCACCTCCAGTACAGGTTTGGACTCAGGCAACATGCGCTCACTGTCATAATCAAACAGCAATCCCTCCAACGTCGCCTTGCCAGTTTGGCTAATCGCATCGGTCAAAGCATTGAGGTCAATCGCCACTCGATCATCCTTCAGAGTAGAGAGTTCCATTACCCTGAGGGTAGTATCGGCAGGTGTGCCATCGAAATATCCTTGGGAATAGATATCGAAGTAAACATCGCCCTTTGCGTGACTAAGCTTAAACAGCTGATACTCCTGCCATTCGTCCTCTTTATCGTCCTTGATTAATTTGATGGCATTAATCAGGCTATCATCGTCGCCGCAAGCCGTGCCTTTGCAATGGAATACCCGCTCTGCTGCCAGCTTTTGTGCGGCTGCGGCATAATTGCTGTTGATTTCAAACAACGAATAGCTTTCAGGCATCTGATAACTTATTTGGGTAAGCTTGGCGTCCAGCGATTTGGTTTGATAATTTGCGCCCGAGTTCCCCACTAATAGAGGCACTTGGGTAAAGTTAGTTTGTTTGTAACTTGTAATATAACTGCCGGGCATACGTCCCAGCAAAGGATGGTCTGTCGAGCCTTGAGCATCGTCACTACGCCTATCTTTAATCTCAATGTTCTTCGGCGCCTGCTGTAAAAAGTCACTATTCGCTTGGATTAAGTCCAGCGGCTCAGGGATAGCGTCGAGAATATCGACTTGCAGATAGGTATATCTGTCCTCGCGATTGACGACATAGATACTGGTGTAAACCTCACCGCGAGTACCTTTCAGTTTTGCTGCCACGTAAGCACTATGATAGTCGGCATTCACGCTTTTAAGCGGCTTTAGCTGAGTTTGCATGGCTTGACCATCACCGCAGGTGACGGCCTGACAACTAAATAACACTTCAGCATTCAGCTTTTTTAGCTGTGCCAAATAGTTATTGATAACATGCTCAGGACTATAACTCTCGGGAAGCTCAACGCTTTGTCGGGTCAACCGCCCAGACACTGGCAACACGGTGAATTTGTCGCCAGCCACTGCTGTGATGATCTCAAAGGGAGTAAAGTGGATACGCTTTTCTTCAGGAGATTTGGCATCCGGAAAAGGGCTGAAAAGCAGCTCAGCATTAGCCACAAAAGCAGTGGCCCCAAAAACAGTCGTGGCCAAGACTGCAGTAATTAAAAAAGTATTATGTCCCATAAAAATCCTTTTCAGTGGGTAAATAGAAATTTAGCTCATAGCTTAAAAACATATGCGCGAACGATATTACGATAAAATGAAAAATAATTCAGCCTAGATATTACTGCAAAGCTTGAGACATATTTTCAGACTGCAGAAGCCACCGCCTTAGTTACATCACGATTAATAGCAGTATCATAATCAAAACCATCTATGACATATAAGCAGTTTAATAACCAAATCAAAATTACATTAAAACTCGCTGAGTTATACAGCTAATTAGTCAGAAATCCTTCTTTAGTGTTATAGCCATCAGCAATACATCTCCCTTATAAAAAGGCAATTAATTTTTCCGAAAGCCATATTTTTATATGCTGATGAAATTATAAATAGAAAATGTTTACTCATTCAGTAAACACGAAGACGTTAACGGATACAAAGACGACGCCGAAAACGAATCGTCAATAACGAAGACATAATGGAACTAAGGCTATAACTTCAGTTGGTTTTTCCCATTTTTAGCTAGCTAAACTCATGATCAAAGGACTTTGCAAAAATGCGATTCAGAATAATATTATCTCACGTAAAACTTTTACTTTGTATATCACTGCTCAGCGCTACACCTACTTCTATAGCGGAAGAAAAAGTACTAACAGTGCAAAGCATCCTTGCTAATGCACCAAAACCCCATGAGGTTGAATTTGCCCGTAAGGGTGTCGCAGAAACAAGCATAGAGAATGCTTGGGAGCGGCCATGCCCATATAACAGTTCTCGTTTGCTTACTGAGGGTTCGGGCGATTTCGATGTAGACGAAGCTCCCCTGCGTTGTCGCCGCTGGCAAGATTGTAAAACAGCAGGTGCTGATGCGAGTCGGTTTACTGAAGGTTTTTTCAAGCACCATAAAACTGGGAAGGATATCCCTCAGCAGTGGCAACAAGATGGCGAAGACTTGGCCAAGAATGATGCAGAATTTGGTGGCGGTTTGGGACATTCGTATAACCATGCCTTGAAATTTGCTGAAAAAAACTGGCGATTGTTTGAAGGGCGCAGTGCTAGCGAAGCCGACAAACTCGTTAAAAAACAATTCTGGCAATGGTGCGCCGTCGAACCTTTGTCTATTTGGAAAAGTAAACTCGATGATTAAGATTGATATGTTTCAACAGCATATCAACAGTGGCTTAGGTGCAAAAATGCAATTCAGAATAAGGTTATTTTTGGCAAAATTTTTACTTTGTGTCTCGCTGCTCAGCGTCGCCTCTATTTCCATCGCAGAGGAAAAATCCGGCTATGACTTGCTATTGGAAATGGCCCCTAAGCCTCATGAGATTGAACTGGCGCGCAAAGGTGTGGCTGAAGCCAATATCGATAAGCCTTGGGAAAGAGCTTGCCCCTATCGAGAGCTAACAGGAACGACTGAGGCGGAGGACGAGTATTTCTTTCGCTGCCAACGTTGGGACGACTGTGTGTCTGCGGGCGCTTCGGCCAGCATCTACAGCGAAGCGTTCTTCCAGAATCATCAACGACAACCTAACGATCAGGTGCCCTGGGAGTATTACAGGGATGGCAGCATGTTTCTTCTTGAGCCATCCGATTTCGAGACTGTCTCTGGTCACTTGAGACAGTATGCCATGAAATCTGCAGAGGAAAATTGGCGCTTGTTTGAGGGGAGGGATGCTGCCGAAGCAAGTGACTTGGTTAAGAAGAAATTCTGGCAATGGTGTTCTATCCAGCCGTTATCGATTTGGGAAGATGAGTAACAGCTCGGATAAAGATTAATTTGTATTTCAACCTTGTGCCGACAGTGATATTACGCCGCAGATATGAAAATGATCGCAATAGCCAAGCAACCGAGAAAGCAAATTGCGTAATCTTTTCAATCCACAGGTTACATTAACGCTAAAAAGGTGAGCCATGGTGATTTGCGAGACGACCGTCCGCCCCATGGCCGCTTTTGGGCATCCATGCCATCGCGGCATTCGCGAGTCCATTCACACCAGACGGGGCGGTCGAGCATCCACGGATGGACTTGAACAACATATATGGACCCATCCGGTTTGCAAGACATTCGATATCAATTTTGAGAAGAGTTCATTGCACCCATATATTCGGCCTCTTATTGAGGGATTCCTCTGGCCCTGATGGA
>NZ_JAHKRD010000018.1:0-130410 GCF_019345615.1 Shewanella sp. NKUCC01_JLK
CCTTGAAGCCCTGTGATTGATGTTTGTTCGCACTTCCATCAGATCACACTTCAAGGTGTAAGTTCACTCCAATCTAATGATTTATATGTAAATCATCAGGGGATTCTTCAGAGTATAACCCCAAACTGCCATCAATAAAGCAGCGGAAGCCAGCCTTGGGTGAAGCGCTGGCGATAACTGGTGCAGAAGCCGCACCACCAATATTACACTGACTCGCGATCGCGAAGTACATGATAGGTAATCGAAAAAATACAGTAAAAATAAATAAGATAATAATGTGTATAGAGAACCAAATAAGAGCGATACAAACGTAATAGGGCGCGGCGCTCAATGCGCTAATATCAAAGTTCAACCCCATCAACATTATCATGATATAGATAAAAAAAAGAGCTGCCTGCTGAGTTTCCTTGACTAACACATGTCTTGCATTTGTTAATGAAAATAATAATCCTAAAAAAGTTGCAATTAATACTGACCAAAAAAATTCAGAAGTAAGATTGTATTTAAATAAGTGTGGGAAACTATTAGCGATTCTTGTTGCAAGGAAGGATGATAATTTTTCACTGAAGAAAATTACAATGAAAAAAGTCAAGCTCAATATCAGAATCCAATAATAGCTTGTTTGTTTTCCTATCACTTTACGTTTGATGTCAGTGCAAAATATCGGTCTATAGCTTTTATCAGCTTTCAAGAAATCATCGATTTTATCTTGGCGTTCTGCAATGAAAAGTAATATAACCATCCATATACCGGAAAAAAGAATATTAATAGCCATCATTACCGCAAATACGGCATCACCGACACTGTGGATTTCTTTTACAGCCAATTGATTGGCGGTTCCGCCAAGCCAGTTTGCCATCAGTGTTGACATGCCTTTCCAGGCAGCATTATCTCCCTGCCAGACGAGTTCGTTCGGAAAAAATATAGAGCCTAACCATAGGCTTAATGGACCGCCAATACAGATGCTCACAGCACCTAGCACGTACATACTGAGAAGTTTTTTTCCCACTAAACTGAGAGCAAAGAAATCGGTACCTAAAATCAGCAAAAATAAACAACCGGGCATTAAGTGTGTTTTTGCCATTTCGCTAAGTTGACTATGACTTGCATCAATAATATTTAGCGAGCTAAAGATGGCAGGTAAGGTGTAGCACATTAGCATCAGTGGAAAAATACGATAAAATTGCTTAAAAAGTGTAATAGAGGATGTGTGTGTATAAAATAAACCACATAGTAAAAAGACTAAAAAAAATCCTATTCCAAGATCTGATGATATCAATTAAATTCACCTAGTAAGAATAGCTGGTATACATTATTTTACAGTAGCTTACTAAAGGCTAGGAAACTCATGCTTAATGCAGATAATTCTTCTCCTTCACGCTGAATTGACCAATAAGTTCGTTTATAATCCCACCCATCCACAGGTAATAAAATAAGGTCTTTTCTTGCTAATTCAGCGTCAATCGCTAATAGGGGTAATACACTCAAACCTATACCTGTTCCAATTGCCCTTTTAATAGAGCCAATGGTTGACATGCAGATTTCATCACGAACGTGGATATTTAAGCTTTTTAATAACTGAATTGCACGAATTCGAGAGAACGATGATTCATGGTCGAATATCCACAATTGTTCACTAAGCCAAGATTTTGTATTTAAACCATTTGCAGCAGGATGAGTTACGCCACTCACAATGCAAAGATTATCTTGTAACCAATGCTCACAAATGAGATTTTTACTCGCGGGTTTAGCATCAATAAAGCCTAAGTCTAGTTCTTTTTCTGAAACCATTTTTTCAATAACTAAACTATTATCAATGACTAGTTTTATTTTTACATCGGGATATTGGTTCTTAAATAATGGAATTTTTTTAGATAATACATAGTTACCAGCAGTCTTACTGCTCCCAATGGTTAACGTCCCCTTAATGCCATGTTCAGGGAATGAAAATATATTTTCTAACTCTTTTCCCTTGGATAGCATTTCATTAGCATAAGGTAATATTATTTCTCCATGCGCATTTACAACCAAACCTCCCGCCACTCGCTCAAATAATCTGCAGCCTAAAGAACTTTCTAATTCTTTAAGTGCCATACTTACAGCAGGCGTTGACATATGAAGTACTTTTGCCGCTTTTGAGATCTGCCTCTCAGAATGTATGGCTTTAAAGATCATCAATTGTCTTAATGTTATCCGCATCAAATGCTCCGCGAGGGGGAAATCAGTTATACTAACAGTATAATAGTTTAAAACGATAAATAATTAACATGATAAATATCTGATTTTTATAAAGCGGCTATTTAGCCGCTTTATCTATAGAGGTTAAAATAGATATCTTGTAGATACAAAAATGAGAGTGTCATCAAACTCAGTATGTCCTTTGACGTCAGTATAGTCACCATCAAAATAGGAAATACCTACCCCAAAAGTCAAATCCTTTTGAGCCTTAAAATCAACGCCTACTGAATATTGACTTGCATCACTCTCTCTTAGTGTTTTTAGATCTGCTCCGGCATTTTTTGTCACTTTACCCAGCCCAGCATCATCTTTTAAATATTGAAATTTTATATCATATTTATTAATAGGAACAACCATACTTAACAGGTAGGAGTTACCTTTAATATTATCATAAATACTTGACTCAGAGCGCTGGTACATAGCCCCCAATTTTACGGATGAAATAGCAACACCACCCACCAGTCTTGTTGCCTCTAACTGGTTCAATCCATCAGCATAGGCTATTGAAATATAGTGACTATTCTTTTTAAATGCAGCATCGCCTAGGGAAAAACTAATTGCATAATTGTTTTGTTTATCAGAAAGTTCTGGATTTTTTTGATTAAAATCCTTTTCAAAAACATAACTAATACCCATAGTAACACCTGCGACCTTAGCGCTATTTAATGTTACCGAATCGCCTAATCTATCGTTACCTGCAATGATCATATTCATATCGCTTGAGGTAATATTAAATAAATCCACTTTACCTTCAGCACTTTTAAAAACGGTATCATTTCTTCCGAAAACAGCTGAACCATAGTTAGTTTTAAAACCTAAGTATGAGTTTCTCGGTTTGAAAATATTAGAATCATCGTTATCAAAGCTTTCTATCCCTGCTTCAAATTTATATAACAAGCTAAAATTATCATATACACTATACTCTCCTTTAACGCCTAAATATGATGCATAATTTTCAAGGGAAAATCCATCAACTTTTTCGTTACCAGAAAGACCATTACTTGAGTTGGCCACACCAAGCCACAGTCTTCCATAAAAATCTAGTGGCTCAGATAAAGCTGGAGTTGAACAAATTAAAATAAAACTAAAACCAATATATTTAGTGTTTTTCATCGACATCACCTTTTTAGAATGTAAAAGCAATGCCATATTAGAGATTTAAGCAAACACATCTCCGCTTTAGATCACATCTAATCAACAAAAATATCGAGTTAAGCATAACTTAAAGTGTGTTAAGTTATATTTAACAATTTCAATTTATTGCTCAATGTCACTATTTAAAAAAATTAAGAAACTATCATCACGCCAAATCTTACCAAAATAAAAACTGGAGAATTGCATGAAGATAAAATACTTGAGTATTATTGTCTGTTCGATTTTAACGGCGTCATCATGGGCTGCTGATAATAAAAATGATTTAGCATCATTCCATAAAGATGTTAATGGTTGTAAAACCTGCCATACAGCACCCAATAAAGTGAGCGATAGCGAGACATTTGAAAATAAACAATGTAAATCCTGCCATGGTGATTATGGAAAACTAGCAAATCCCAAACTAGAAATTGACCCACATTCTTCACACTTAGGTGATATTAATTGTACGTCTTGTCATAAAGGACATGAACAACCAAAGTTATATTGTAATGAATGTCATTCATTTAAAGGGCTCGACATGCCTTTTAATAAAGCAAAATCCAAAGAACCGTGGGACAAAGGTTGGGATAATGAAGCCATAAATAAAGCGATAGCTGCAGGTCCTAAAGAAACAACGGATGTGATTGTTGTTGGAGCCGGTAGTGCTGGGTTTAATGCTGCGATTGCAGCTAAAAAGGCGGGGGCTAACGTTATATTGCTTGATAAAGCACCATTTAGTGGTGGTAACTCTATGCTCGCCGCAGGCGGGTATAATGCTGTGGGTACAGTTCAGCAAAAAGATCATAAAGTCGATGATAAAATCGAATGGTATGTCGAAGATACAATGAAAGGCGGTCGATATGCTAACGACCCTAAATTGGTACAAATATTAGCGGAGCAATCGGCTGATGGCATTAAATGGTTAGAATCTTTGGGCGCCAATATGGATGATTTAAAACGCTCTGGCGGTGCTAGAGTCGATAGAACACATCGTCCATCTGGTGGGTTAAGTGTTGGTCCACATATTATTGATGTACTAAGAAAAGCATCGGATAAAGAAGGGGTTGATACAAGACTCAACTCCAAAGTTGTTAAACTGGTTGTTGATGATGAACAAAAAATTGTGGGTGTTGTCATCCACGGTAAACACTCTGGTCACTATATGGTTGCAGCTAAGTCAGTTGTTTTAGCCACAGGTGGTTATGGGTTTAACAAAGAAATGATTGCTTTTTATCGTCCTACATTTAAAGGCATGACAAGTTCAAATAATATCACTTCAACTGGGGATGGTATTGAACTTGCTAAAGCAGTCGGTGCAAGTATGACTGATATTGATTGGATCCAGACACATCCAACAGTAGGAAAAGATAGCCGTATATTAATTTCAGAAACGGTTCGAGGTGTCGGGGCTATAATGGTTAATAAAGAAGGCAATCGCTTTATCAATGAATTAACGACTCGAGATAAAGCCTCCGATGCCATTCTAAAACAACCTGAACAATATGCTTGGCTAGTATTTGATAATGAATTATATAAAAAAGCTAAAATGGTTCAGGGGTATGATCATTTAGAAATGCTTGAAAAGGCCAATACTGTTGCAGAGCTTGCAAAAATAACAGGAATGACCCCAAGTGTTTTAGACAAAACTATCACAAACTACAACCATTATTTCAAACAGGGTAAAGATGAGGCATTTAACCGTGAGCAGATGCCGCTATCAATAGAAAAATCTCCTTATTATGCCGTAAAAGTTGCTCCTGGCATCCATCATACTATGGGGGGAGTTGCCATTGACACTAAAGCTGAAGTACTCGATATACAAAGCCAACCGCTCAAAGGTTTATTTGCGGCGGGAGAGGTGACTGGTGGTGTTCATGGGTATAATCGACTGGGTGGGAATGCTGTCGCTGATACTGTGATTTTCGGTAAAATCGCAGGGACAAATGCTGCCAAACATGCTCTAAATACAAAGTAACGCTAAATCAGTGAGAGACTCGTTATTGTCTCTCACAACATCTCAAGTTTTATTCATCGTAAATATTAGCAATAAAATTATTGCTTGAGTTAAAGTACTCCCCTGCTATTTTTTGAGAGGCTAATGTAGTCTCTCTTTTTTATTTGTCGGCAGAATTAGATTCGATGGATTTTGCTCACTTTTCGATGGCTTCATCTTTTTAGATAGCGCGGGAATATTGGCGAAATGTACTTACTCTTTCCATGAATCGAATAATACACTGTAGGCGAGTCCAGCATCGCACCACTTCTTAGAGAACCAATTACAGATTTGAACGTCTGAACCTTAAGCCGGATACGCAGTAACGATGACTATCACTGAACCTACATTTCCAGCGTTTAAAATTATTACACATATATTGATCAGCTTTAATGCTCAATAGGATTGTGTTGGTAGACTTTCCTACAGAGCATCAAAGCGGGTGAGACTATTTGGCAGTATTATGCCGCGCAAGCCAGGCACTCAAGCGCTCTTGTGTGCCGATGACAAAGACAAAGAACGCCGGTACGAAGAATATTGCCAGCAAGGTAACACTGAGCATGCCACCGAATACGCCAGTACCGATTGCATGCTGAGTTTCGGCGCAGGCACCGCTCGCCAGCATTAAGGGTACCACTCCGAGAGTAAATGCCAGCGACGTCATCAGAATTGGCCGTAGACGCAGGCGTGCTGCGGTCACTGCAGCATCTATCAGCGTATGGTCCTCGGCATGCAATTGGCGGGCGAACTCGACGATGAGGATAGCATTTTTTGCCGATAGGCCGAGGTGGTGGCTAGGGTGCAGGCGGTACTGCGACGCGCCCGCACTAACACGCTCATAAATACCCAAATGTTGCGCGTTGGTCCGTTCCAAATCGACTTAGACCGTCACGAGGCTAGCGTAATCTGTAACGGTCAGCAGGAGGCACTGGATCTGACCTTGACCGAGTTCAAAATACGCGCCAGCATGCAGAACCTGGCACTTTGACTGTGCGACTCTACTGCTCGGGGGCAAGTTGTTATCTAACCGTAGAAGATGAAGGCCCTGGTATTCCTGATGAAGCCGCAAGCTACATATTCGAGGCATTTCGCCGAGTTGATCCGTCTCGCTCTCGAAAAAGTGGTGGCAGTGGGCTCGGCCTCGCAGTGGTTAAAACAATTGCTGAAGCTCACGGCGGCCACGTGGTCTGCCAGCCATCGGGTCGTGGAGGAACAATATTCATCCTTTCTTGGCCTGTCAAAGCTGGTTTAGGACCTCCTTAACTATGTCCTGGTGATTCCTGCACGTATGGTCACCACGCCAGAGCACATTGCTGAATCGGGAAAATGCAGGGATTGTAGGTATTCCCTAGATCCCTTTGGTTGTTATCCGATATTGATTACAACTAATGGGATGTTATTTTGTTTGAATACGCTCAATTTGTTGTACTTGTAGTCTTGATATCGCATTTGCGTGTAACTGTACATAAATTGTTGAGGTAATTAAAACGTGCAAAATTACATGATTTATGTTTAAATTTAGCAGGTTATGATTAAACGGTTCACTGCTATAGAGTGTCAGAGGGCGGAGGTTCGAATCCTCTCATACCGACTAAATTAGATGCTTAATTGTTAGTTTGTTTTAATCATTAAAATAATCAGCAGTTAAGTTAAACAAAACCCCGTGTTAGCATTGCTATACGGGTTTTGTTTTTTATACCTTTTCGCTGCCGATATGACTAACGCTGCTTGCGACTAAGGTTCAAGTTCGAGTGATTAGGCTGGCTTTGGCACAGCAAAAGGCAAAAATTTCCAAGGCGAAATCGTCAATTTCACAAATTATATGCATCCGCCATTTAGCATTTAAGACATTATTGAGTAGGATATTTACCTATGCGCGCGTTTGTTTTACGAGCAAGATCAGCCCCTACTGACAGTCAGTTGTTTTTGGCTTCTGTCGGCCAAGAGGCGCATACCGAGATTTTAGCTCATACCCTGATGAACACTATCTTTGTGGCTCAGTCCCATCGAAATGATGTTGTCGTTTATTTGGTGCTAGAAAGTACCCATGATTTTTCCCGCACTATCTGCTTCGATACTCGAAATATTTGCCATATTGGTGGTTTTCACGAGCAAGCTTTGCTCACTAAAATTGCCAAAGCCTTAGATATTTCTCGGGGCATGACCAAGGAGCAAACCCGTGTTGTTGACGAGGGCATCAGTGTCAGTACCATCAGTTTTGAAAAGCTGGTGCAGGACCTCGCGGTGGATTATCAATTGTTTATGATGGATAAGAAGGGCACTTCAATCCGTGAGCAAGAATTTGTGGGGAATCCGTGCTTTTTGCTGACCGATCATATTCCTATGCCGAAGAAAAGTTTTAATACCTTGAAACGACTCGGCGCGCAAAAGATTAGCCTAGGGCCTAAGATGTTGTTTGCTTCTCAGTGCGTGGTATTGATCCATAATGAATTGGATATCAATCAATAGCCTCTGAGTCTTATGTATCCGTTGCTAACGCTGACTATTCCTGTGGTAACGTGTGTGTCGAGCCCCATTTTTTAATGGGGTTTTATATTTTCCCCTTTAAAAATGTAATCGCTTTTTGGGCTCTGCGTGACAAGGGCCATTCCGCGCGGTGAATAAGCCAAATGGTGTCTACAACTTGGCTGCCACATTCCACAACATAGATATCTTCTTGTCGTTCAAAGGCTTTGCGGGCGTATTGCGGTATAACCGTAAATCCTAGCCCTTTTGCTACAGGCTCGAGAATGAGGCTGATTTGGTTGGTAAATCCCTTGCAGGGGATCTCTTGAATGCCGGGATGGGTTGGATATTTACGGCTAAGCAGCCGAGTCGCCATAGCCTCACCATCGGGATGGGAGATAAACCCTAGCCGTTGTAAATCAGTCCATTCATGTTGTTTATGGCTCGCCGGTACCACAAGTTCAAGCGGCTCTTCAGTAAAATGTGTGCTGTGAATACGAGGATCGGAAGGTTTTAAGGTGACCATGCCGATTTCATGTTCATTGGCCAACACTGAGGCCACTATCTCACTGTCAGGTGCAAAACGGTGGCGAATGCTTAACGCCGGAAAGGCTTGTTGTAATTCGATTAATAATGGAAAGAGCGTTAAACCAATGCTACCTGGAGTGATAAGGCTAATATCACCGACATTGGCATCATCATGGATCAGTTTTTGCTGTAAGCGCTTTTGCGCACATTCAACTTCTTTGACGTAGGTCAGCAGGTTTTCCCCAATGGGAGTGATTTCAAGCTGGCGGGTGCGGCGTAAAAACAGTGTGCCGTAGGTTTCTTCTAAGCGACTGATATGCTGACTCACGGCCGCTTGGGTGATACCTATGGCTTCGGCGGTGCGGGTGAAATTCCCTTTCTCGACTAGCACGCTAAAGGTGTGTAACCACTGTGGATTTATCATAAGTAAAATTTATCAAATTTATAATCTGTATGTGCTTTTAATTATGGCACGATAAGACTAGTCTGTCGTCATTCAGTATTCAAATACCTTTTTGATTCTATTTGACACAGGAAACACCATGGCCGATCTATTTTCATCCTTCAAACTTAAAGACATCACACTCAAAAACCGTATTGCCGTTGCACCCATGTGCCAATACCAAGCCACTGATGGACTCATCAACGACTGGCATCAGGTGCATTACACTGGCCTTGCCCGTGGCGGAGCGGGTCTTGTTGTGGTTGAAGCCACTGCGGTTTCTCCCGAAGGCCGTATCACCCCCAAATGCCTTGGGTTATGGAATGACGAACAAGCACAAGGCTTAGCAAAAGTGGCTAGTGCGATTAAAAATGCGGGTGCTGTTGCAGGCATTCAGATTGGTCATGCAGGCCGTAAAGCGAGTGCCAATATCCCGTGGGAAGGGGATGACCATATTGCCGATGATGACACGCGAGGTTGGCAACCGATTGCACCATCAGCTGTCGCATTTGGCGCAAACTTACCTAAAGTGCCAACTGCTATGACGATTGAAGACATTGAGCGCGTTAAAGCAGACTTTGTGGCGGCAGCAAAGCGTGCTTTAGCCGCAGGATTTGAATGGTTAGAACTGCATTTCGCCCACGGTTATTTAGCCCAAAGTTTCTTTTCAACCTATGCCAATCAACGCACCGACCAATATGGTGGCAGTGCCGAAGGGCGGGGGCGCTTTTTGTTAGAAACCATTGCCGCGGTAAGAGACGTTTGGCCATCGCATTTACCCTTAACGGCGCGATTTGGCGTGATTGAATTTGACAATAAAGATGAAGAAACACTGACGGAATCGATAACCTTGGTGAAGCAATTTAAGCAAGCTGGGCTCGATATGTTAAACGTCAGCATTTGCTTCTCGACCCCAACGGCAAATATTCCATGGAGTCCTGCATTTTTGGCGCCTATTGCAGCGCGGGTTCGTCAAGAAGTGGGTTTCCCCGTTGCGACTTCTTGGGGTATGGATGATCCACATCAAGCCAATGCGGCCATTGAAGATGAACAAATGGATTTAGTGATGATAGGTAAAGCGTTTTTAGCGAATCCACATTGGCCATATCAAGCGGCGCAAACCTTGAAAATTGCGCGCCCATCTTGGGTATTACCCGCTTCCTACGCCCATTGGTTAGCACGCTACTCTACGGTTAAAGCCGATTGATTGTAGAGTGAGTAGATTTAAGCCTAAGCCTTAAAAAGCCGTTATCTAGAGATAGCGGCTTTTGGCTTTAGTGGCATTAAGAGGCTAGCTACAAGAGACTAGATTCAAGATACTGGCCACGCAGCCCTTCAACCCACGCAGTTAAATCCAAGCTTCGTGCATTTCGTATTCATCCAGTCCCCAGAGAATAAAAAAAGCCCCAATCCTGTAGGAATAGGGCTTTTTTTACTAATATGATGAAGCTCAGTGGTTATAGAAACGTCGACCTTCACGCATCACTTCAATTAATTCAGGTGCGCTCATTTTTTTATTGAGCCTATGTTCATAGTTTTCATCGTAAATACGATATTTACCGTGGCGGTCAATCACTGTCACTTCTGCTTCTTGATAGATAGCAAAAATACGGCTATCACCTATATAGATCCACGTTTCTTTGTCAGGTTGTAATAGGCTGCGGCCAGCGCTGTAATCTGTCGTGTTATTGGTGCAACCTAGCACGTGGGTCATTAAAGTCGGCGCAATGCCGTAATGGCTGGTGCGGTATTTGACCTTAGAAGCGCCCGTATTCGGCCAGTGGATCACTAATGGCACTTTGACACTCAGTGGTGACAGGTTGCGATTAGCTTCATCACTATTGCTGGTGAACATTTTGCCATTGACCCCAGTGATAATCACTAAGGTGTCGTTGGACACATTGGCCAGCATCGCCTTGAGTTGTTGATCGACAAAATACAGAGATTGGCGATATTGATTAAACAGTACTTTTTGCGCTGGCATCAGGTTGGTATTGGCTTTCACTGTTTCGATACCCAGAAAACCCACGGGAGTATCAAAATTTTCTGGCGCTTTTAAGTTAACGAGCGCCAACCAAGGTTTATGTTGGATGCTGTGCCACTCGTTAAAACTGGCCACTGTGTGCAAATCGGCATCGGCACTGCCATTGGTTTCTTTGGCTACGACAGGATTAAAGTCATTAAACATCGCCTGTGATGAACGCAAATTGAGATTGGTTTCAGGGAGGAAAAGCCCCAATTCATAGCCTGCTTGTTGAAAGCTTCTGGTCAGTAAAGGACTGGTGCTATTAAAAATTCGCGCATCACCATAACTGCCTTGCAGGCCATAGAGTAGCGAAAACATGCCCGTTCTAAATTGGTTGCCGCCGCTGAAATGCTGGGTAAAAGATTGATTATTTTCAGTGTATTGGTGTAGGAATGGCATGCTTTTGCCATCGACCATATCCGCCCGTAAACTGTCGATGGTAATCATCAACACGTTGATTTTCGTGTCGGCTTGGCAGGTGAGTGGCTGCTCTGGATAACTGAGTACACTGGTGTTGTGATTGACGTCATCGCCTTGGTATGAACCATCGATACCGTGACTTTCCATAAAGGAGCGAGCAGTCGCGGGATAAGATAAAGGATAAGTATCGTCGAAACGGGTAATTTCTGTGATATCGGCGGCATCTGCCCAAATGTGGATCAAGTGGCTGCTGATAAAACAGATACACACTAAGGTGATAACTTTATTGCCTAAATTGAGTTTTTGGATTTTCTCTATGCGTTTCCACAAAAAGTTCGCCATGGTCAGTTCAATGGCGATGATGGCCAACGGGGTGACGATATAAGAAGTACCACGGAGCAGGGCATTGAGATCCGCCCAAGCTAAATCGAAGGCGAAGGGGCTCAAGTGCATGCCGTAATCGGCGTAAACAATGGTATCGTACAATAAGATACAAAGACTTAGGGTCGCGATCACCGCCGCGACACCTCTTAATATCTTTGAATAGGGCAATATCAAGGTTAGTGGAAATAGGCAGATCAAATAGGCGATAAAGGCGAGAAAGCTAAACTGACCAATAGTGCTGACGCTCAGATAAAACCAGCCATACCAAGTTTCTGGATAACCCACGCTGCCAAGGTATCGGCTTCCGACTATCATGGCTAATAAGCCATTGAAGAAGGCGAACCAATGCCCCCAGTTGATGAGCCGGGAAACCCGATCGCGGCTCATTTGCTTTTTTCGCTCGACCATAGTGATCCGCTTATTCCTAAAAGGCCTTGTATCTTATATTCTTTTGATGATTATTACCCAGTTAACTTACTGGGATTTAACCGATTGTGCGAGTGCTTTTGCAAATTGTTCGGCCACGGCTTGGCGCGATTCGCTGGGCACTTTACGTTCTAGCAGGTTAGTCACGCAGTTACCCAATGCCATCAGGCTCAGGTCAGTCGGTGCTTTATGCTTTTCTAACACAGCCAATATTTCGGCGATTAATGATTCAACTTGGGTGTTTGAGTATTTCGATTGGATTGCCATAATCAAAAAATGTTTCACTTTGGAATGGATTAGCGGCATATAATAGCGGATTTATCCCAGTATCACTATCAGGGCTTATGAGTATTAACATCGAACACGCAATTATTCACGAGATTTCTCAGGACAGTCAGGGGCAATTACGCTGCCGTTTACGTCCTCAACCTCTGCTGAACGGTCAGGCGGTCGAGGTGATGCTCGACGAGTTGCATCAGACATATACGGGAAAGGCCGGTAAAGGTTTTGGCTATTTTGGTATCCATGGTGACGACGGTGAGGCGAACCCCGCCTTTGCCAATGCGCTAACTCAATACCGTGGCGGTGATTTAGGGTTTGTGGAGTTTTCCGGTCAAGCCAGTAAATTACTGCAAGAAGAATTGTCAAAGTATGATTTTAGCCAAGGCGGTTTCCTGTTGATGTCTTGCTATACCAGCATCACCAGCGATTATTTGTTTGTCGCTTTATTAAGTGCGAAGTCGTCAATGACAGTATTAGACGATATGGAACTGTCGCAAAATAACCATTTGGATTTAAATAACATCCAACTCGCGGCGCGTATCGATTTAACTGAGTGGCAAGCCGATAAGGATTCTCGCAAGTATATCTCCTTTATCCGTGGCCGTGCGGGACGTAAAGTCGCTGACTTTTTCCTCGACTTTATGGGCTGCGTAGAAGGCGTCAACACTAAGGCGCAAAACAAAACCTTAATGAATGCGGTTGAAGATTTTGTTGCCAGTAGTGAGTTGACGAAAGACGAGCGTCAGCAGTGCCGCAATAAAGTGTTTGAATACTGTAGTGAGCGTTTCGATGAAGGCGCTGACATTGAGATCAAAGACTTGGCCGATGAGTTAGCCGATCAAGGCATGGACTCCTTCTATGATTTTGCTCGTGGCGGCAGTTATGATCTTGATGAAGAGTTTCCGGCCGACAAATCAACCCTGCGCCAATTGAAGAAGTTTTCTGGTACAGGTGGCGGCGTAACGTTAAGTTTTGATGGCGGCCACTTAGGCCAACGGGTGATTTACGATCCCATCTCTGACACGATTTTAATCAAAGGTGTGCCAGCAAACTTAAAAGATCAGCTTGATCGTCGTCTTAAAGGCGAATAGCACTTAATTCATCCATCGTTTTTAAGCGAAAGAATAACCAAAGGCCGAGAGTTTTTACTCTCGGCCTTTTTGCTAACTAAGTCGCGCTGACTTAGTGTCTATGCTAAGTGAGTACAGCTAAGTGAGTACTTCTTAGTCAGTGGCTCGTCGCCTATGTTAATTATTGGAGCTAAATGGCACTGGACGTGGCGTATCTTTATTCGATGGTGGCAAAATAGGTAGCGTGATTTGCGGCTGATCGCCCGTTAAGGACTCAAGGAAGGCGACCATTTCTTTCACTTCTTGGTCAGAGAGTTTTTGCCCTAATTGAATGTCTGCCATGGTATTCACCGCTTCTTCCAAGGTCCAGACGCTGCCATCATGGAAGTAGGGGTAGGTGAGTTCAATATTGCGTAGTGTCGGCACTTTAAACACATATTTATCAGCTTCTTTACCAGTGACGCCCTTACGACCTTCTGCTGGGTTATTGGTGTGGAACGGTTTGATGAGTCCCATTTTCATATACATGGTTCCACCGACTGCGGGGCCGTTATGGCAACTCACGCAACCTTTATCCTTGAAGAGTTGGTAACCCGCTTTGGCATTCGCGCTGATGGCCTCTTGCTTGCCCAGAAGATATTGATCAAAGGGGCTATTAGGGGTGACTAAGGTTTTTTCAAAGGTGGCAATCGCATCGGTTAAACGGTCAATTGTGACTTTTTCATCGCCATAGACCTTGGCGAAGTGCGCTCGGTAGGCGGGCATAGAGGCGATAGTTTCAGTTGCGAGTTCATGGGTAAAGCCCATCTCTTTCGGGTTGGCGATAGGGCCCGCGGCTTGTTCTTTCAAATCACTGGCACGACCGTCCCAAAATTGAGCCAGCATAAAGTCGGCATTAAGCACTGTGGGCGAGTTAATTGGGCCTTCCTGCCAATGATGACCAATGGACGTTGGCAGAGCATCGACACCACCAGTGGATAAATTATGGCAAGAGTTACAAGAGATAAAGCCAGATTTAGACAGTCTGGGTTCGAAGAACAGCATTTTACCTAATTCAACTTTTTCAGGCTCAGTGATCTTGGCTGCTGTAATGACTTCGATGGGTTCTGCACTGATAGCATGGGTACTGGCTAACATACCTGCGATGAAGATTGCGATAGATGTAAGTTTGGTCATCTTATTTCTCCCTATATAACCTTGGGTTTTGTATGGTTTAACAGGGATGCTAGCGGTTAATAATGCTGAGTGATAATGCTTTGTTTCGATTGGGTCTATCGTTGTTGCGGATTAAGCTTTTGCGATCTAATTCGCTGTTTTTACGTTGTTATTTTGCTAGGTTGAGTGGTATTTCTGTTAAGGCTTTATCTGTTAATCGACAAGGTCGATGCATTGTTGCTTTCTGCCTATCGGTACCTGATGGTTGCAATGAGTTGCATTGCTGGATTTTCGACTACCTGATACACACATCTGATACAAAATATTAGGCCGAGTGGATTCATTTGTCGCGACAACAGACGGAATTGATTAGAATCTCTGTTCATGTTGAGTTAACTCGTGTTGAGTGCCTCAAGTTAGCATGCTCGGCCATCGCCAAGCGGTGCTATAAAATTACATAGGCGGACTGTTTTTCTGCCGAGGAGCGTTAATGCAATTGTTTGTCAAAGATTTAACTGTGATCGATTTTTCCTATTTGTGCCCAAAGCGCGGCATGGTGGGGGAGAGTTGGATTGTTGATGTTCTGCTAGAGGGCGGATTAGACGAGCAAAACATGGTACTCGATTTTGCTAAAGTCAAACGTACGATTAAGCAGACCATAGATGCGGTGGCCGATCATCGTTTATTAGTGCCTACGGCCTGCAGTAGTGTGCGATGGCAACAGCAGGGCGATAGAGTATGGATGGATTTTGATAGTCAGTTAGGTGAAATTCATTTGGCCTGTCCTTCACAAGCCTTTGCCTTAGTGCCGACCGAAGAGATTGATATTCCCAGCGTGAATGCCTTTTTACAGAAAGCATTGCGCGAAGCTTTACCTAAGAATGTCGAAGGGATCACGCTCACCTTAAGACACGAAATCCTCGATACGCCTTATTACCATTACAGCCATGGTTTACGTAAACACGATGGTAATTGTCAGCGTATCGCCCATGGACATCGTAGCCCTATTCACGTTTATGAAAATGGCAGTCCAGCAGCTAAGTGGGATGAGTATTGGGCCAAACGTTGGCACGATATTTATTTAGGCAGTGAAGAGGACTTGGTTTCAGTTAAGACCCTTAATCTTTCGCCGCAAACGCGGATAACCGATGACAGCCACTATGGCTTTCATTACCAAGCCCCCCAAGGGGATTTCCAATTGGCAATGCCAAAGGAATGCTGTGATTTAATTCCCCACGACACGACGGTTGAGTTGTTAGCCGATTATATTGCCACGACATTAGTCGCTAAAGTGCCAGGAAGTCAGTTTAAAGTGGTGGCGTTTGAAGGTGTTGGCAAGGGCGCGATCGTCGTTAAGGGATAGGCACTACGAGCTGATATAAGTGAATGGACTTAAACTATTCACCTTTTAATCACGGATTTAATAGGCCTCGGTAGATTATCGGGGCTTTTTTGTTTGTTTTGAGGATAGGCTGAACTGAGATTACGACAGGGATGTGGGTTTGCAGAATCGATTTTTATGGTGCGTTAGGTTAACGTGGCATTGATTGAATTCGGCTGCGTTTTGTGTCGCGATGAATGTATTTAGTGGGTCTTGATCCCTATTGCCCATCGATAAGGATTTTTTGAAGATGTTGGAAACTAGGATATTGGAAACTAAGATGCTGGAAAATAATAAGATGTTGAGAAATAAAGTATCGCAATTTTTATCTCACGGTGGAGCCCCCCTAAGTTCAAATCCAATGCGCTGCTTATCGGCATTATTCACTTTGGGCCTAGTGCTCATTGCGCCTCAGGTACAAGCTGAGGTGAGTTTACAGGGTAAGTTAGAGCAAGGCGCATTAATGCGGGGTCAAGCGCCAGCGGGCACTCAGATTAGCTTAAATGGTGAAGCCATCAAGGTCACGCCTGACGGTCATTTTGCCTTTGGTTTTGATCGCGACGGTGAATTGAGCCAGCAGCTAACCTTGGTTTATCCCGATGGTTTGACTGAGGTTAAGCCTTTAACCTTAACCAAGCGAGAGTACGATATTCAAAGTGTAAAGGGCATTAGCTCGAAGATTATGAAGCCCGATCCTGTCGCGCAGGAAAGAGCGGCGAAAGACACGGCGCAGGTGAAAGCGGCGCGGGCAACATTTAGCGAGCAAACTGCATTTTTACAGGCGTTTATTTGGCCTTTGACGGGGCGTATTTCAGGTGTTTACGGTAGCCAGCGTATCTATAACGATGTACCCGGTAATCCACACTTTGGGGTGGATGTGGCGGCGAAAACTGGCACTATAGTGGTCGCCCCCGCCGATGGTGTTATTAGTCTTTCTGTGCCTGACATGTTTTATTCGGGCGGGACTATGGTGATCGACCATGGTTATGGCGTGAGTTCGAGTTTTTTGCACTTGAGTAAGCTGTACGTCAACGCGGGTGAAGCGGTTAAGCAAGGACAAGCTGTTGCAGAGGTAGGCGCAACAGGCCGTGCAAATGGTCCACACTTAGATTGGCGAGTGAACTGGTATCAAATGCGCCTCGACCCTACGACCATAGTGCCGCCAATGGCAACAGTGCTAGCGAATGAGAAAGCTAACAAAGCGGCCAAAAAGGGCTAGGTTTGATATCCAGTTCTGGCTCACTTAAATGGCGCAATGATGCGCCATTTAATGGTGATCCTTATCGTGAACACTTAGCGAGTTGGCTTCTTTCTAGGCTAGCTTCAAATGTCCGCTTGCCAATAATTATTTTTAACCGAGTCGCCTAAAAAGATTATTTCAACAGTGGATGATCAGCTGGCAGTTGGCGGGTGATCCATAAAATCAGTTTGTGTTTCATGTTTGGCCCATCTTCTTTATCTTTGGCCAGTGGCTGAATCAAGTTGTCGGTGACCAATAAACGGTAAATACATTCCACTTTGTCTTTGGGTGAGATGCCTTTGTCGAAGTCTGCATATCCGCGTTTTTTGGCATAGCCCACGCCGATTTCCATGGCGAACTTCAATATTTGTGCTTCGTTCTTGTGTGGCTTCATTGGCGATCCTCTGTTTGCACATAGCATCCATCTACTGGACACGATAATTTGTGCCTGATGGCATCTGCGAGTTATACGTCCTAAGTTACGCTAAATATGCTGTTTTTTAGATTTAATTTTGGCGATTTTTGATAAAACCACCAAAAAAATGACCTAAAAATAACGAGAATATTGAATCTGATTAAATTGTCATCAACTCAGATGTTAACTCAGTTACTGTCGTAGGTTTTAGCTAAGGTAAGTGCCGATGAAAATCTAAGCTCAGTTTTATCTGCCTGAGTTTAAGCCTGACTTAACATTCAGATACTTGTTCGCTCGCGATGACCGCTTTTATGCCATGGGGATGCACTTTAATGCACACATTGCCGCGTTTAAAGGCGATAGTTGGATTGGCTAAACGTTCTTTATCGCCTTTGGGCGAGCTCATCTTGACCTTAATCTCAGCAAGGGATGGCAAGTCTGGTAATCTTGACTGCTCTGATTCAGCTGTCTGCTCAGATTGCGGCAATGGACTCAGTCCTAGGTTGAGTAAAGGGCGGAGTGTTGGACATAAGACCAGTAAATCTTGGCTCAAGGTATCGCAATCTTTAGCTTTAGAATCAATAACTAATTCTATGTGCTCCCAGCCTTCCTGTGGATAAACTTTATCACTAGGATAGGGAAGCTCGACGCAGGCAATGCTAAATTGACCGAGTGTGAGTGGCGTGTCTAGCTCGATGATCAGAATCGTACGGCCATTGATGATGTTGTCTGAAATGATTTTTCCTATGCGGCTAAAGGCGTCGCGCAGGGCATCGGCACTGGCGATGGAATTGACGCGCAGCGCGACATGGTCGCAAACCAGTGCTTTATCTGCTAAGTCTAAGGTTTCAAGCAAGGCTAAAATCTGCGCTTCGAAGGCTGCCCAGCTTTGGATTAATTGCTCATAGCTGAGGTTTGCACTGTGCGGCGCAACAGGCTCGTTGAATTTAGGCATAAATACTCCAAGGCATTTCTATTGGCGTTAGTTTTATCCCTTAAGTAAATGACTGAGACTATTACAACTAACATCATGCTTTTAATGGTTAAATAAAAACGCCCATTAAGCTGGGCGTGTTTGATATCGTTCAATGATCTATTTGGCATTTTGCCATCTGGATATTGGCTAAGGTTAAGGCCAAATCTCAATTGGTGTTCCTTCATCGACCACTTTCCACACTTCATCCATTTCGGCGTTGGTAATCGCGATACAGCCGTCAGTCCAGTTGTATTGCTGGGCTTGTTCTGGCGGCAGTGATGATTTAGGGTTTTGGCCGTGGATCATGATCATGCCTCCGGGTCTAATGCCTAAGGCTTTGGCTCTGAGTTTATCCTCTTCATTAGGATAGGAAATATGGATCGATTTATAATAAGCACTATCTGGCTTTTTATAATCTAGGGTATAACGCCCCTGTGGTGTGCGTTGATCGCCTTCCTTTAATTTATGTCCAGCGGGTAGGTCACCCATGGCGATGCGATATTGTTTGAGCACTTTGCCATCGCGCAATAAAGCCATACTGGATTCGGATTTAGTGATCACCACCAGATCCACTTTACCCATGCCAGAGGCATGTAATTCGGGTGAAACGAGAGCCGCGATAGTCACAGTGAGAGATGTCAATGTGGAAAGTAGGGTGGCGCGCATGAAGTCCTCGAAAATAAACACAGGTTGTTGGCTTTTTTCGGCATCATACCGCAATTTTATCCTACTGTGAGTAGATAATTTTGAGCTAGGTGCAATTGCATGGCAGACTCGTGGCATATTTATGCTGTAATCCCTGTGTTAGTCAGTTTGTTGCAAGGAAGTAAAAGTTTGTATGTCTGAGAATATCGAATCCGAAAGTCCGTTAAAACGTCAATTACGTACCATTATTTTTGGCACTGATACTCCCGCTGGCCGCTATTTTGATATCGCCCTCATGGTGTGTATTGTGTTGAGTGTCGGCTTAGTGTTCCTCGACACAGTAGAGATATTCCATCGCGAATACGGCCAGCTTATTTCTGTGTTGGAATGGGTATTTACCATTATTTTTACGATTGAATATGGCCTACGTTTGTACTGCGCGACTCATCCTGTGTTATATGCTCGCAGCTTTTATGGTTTAGTGGATTTGTTATCGGTATTGCCAAGTTATCTGGCGTTGCTGATCCCTGGGGCTAACTTTACCTTAGTCATCCGGATACTTAGGCTGTTTAGGATTTTCCGCGTACTCAAATTACTGCGCTATTTAAGTGAAGGAAATGTTCTACTTAGGGCGATGATGCAGTCGAGTCGTAAGGTTTTTTTGTTTTTCTTCTCGGTCAGTTTGATCGTTATGGTACTGAGTTCAGTAATGTATGTGGTTGAAGGGCCTGATAATGGTTTCAGTTCAATCCCTAAATCTGTGTACTGGACAATTGTGACTATTACTACAGTCGGTTATGGCGACATTACCCCGAAAACCGGATTAGGTCAGGCGATTGCGGCTTTTACTATGCTGATTGGTTACTCGATTATCGCAATCCCAACGGGGATTTTAACCGCCGAGATATCCCAAGAAGTAGGGCGTCATCGAGATTTACGCTCGTGTAATCAATGTCATAAGACAGGTCATGATATTGATGCCATGTATTGTAGTCGTTGCGGATGTGAGTTAGATAGCTTGGATGTGCCCGTTGATAAAGGCGTTTCATGATGACTTCGGCGAACACTTTTTATTTTTTGTAGGTAAAAGACACGTATGACGCAAGCCAAGTTTGTTGAAGGCCCCATATTACGCCATATCTTAGTGATGAGTTCGACCGCCGCGGTAGGGATTTCTGCCTTATTTGTCGTGGATTTACTGGATATCTTTTTCCTGAGCCTATTGGGAGAGCATGAACTCGCGGCGGCTGTGGGCTATGCGGGGAGTATTTCGTTTTTTACCACATCGATTGGAATTGGTTTATCGATTGCATTAGGGGCTTTAGTGTCTCGCTCGATTGGCGCAAAAGAGGTGGTGTTGGCAAAGCGCTTATTACTCAATAGCGCGGTTGTGACGACACTGATCAGTGTGCTGGTGGCGGCTGTGGTCACCATCTTCATTCCTGAGCTAGTTGCCTTAGTGGGCGCGAATGGTCATACGGCAGAGCTTGCTGCGAGCTATTTGTATATTCTCGTGCCTTCCTTGCCTTTTATCTGTCTTGCAATGGCGCTCGGCGGAGCTTTGCGCGCCGTGGGTGATGCAAAGTTATCTATGATGTCGACCTTAGCGGGGGGCGGCGTTAATGCGGTACTCGATCCGATTTTTATCTTCATGTTCGCCATGGGGATTGAAGGCGCTGCATTGGCATCCGTTTTAGCGCGGGTGGCGGTATTTGTGATTGCCGCTCGCGGTGTGGTGGTTAAGCATAAGTTGTTAGGCCATTTCGATAAGGCACATTTTATCGCCGATCTTAAGCCCATCTTTGCCATTGCAGGCCCTGCGATGTTAACCAATGTGGCAACTCCCATCGGAAATGCCTTTGTGACCCGAGCGATCGCCGATTTCGGTGACGCTTATGTGGCAGGCTGGGCAGTATTAGGGCGTTTAATCCCTGTGGCTTTTGGGATGATCTTTGCACTGTCCGGCGCGATTGGACCTATTGTTGGGCAAAACTTTGGCGCAGGTCAGTTTGACCGAGTACGTGAGAGTTTAACGCGGGCGATTCAGTTTTGTACTGTGTATGTGCTGGTAATGTCTTTGCTGCTGTTTATGCTTAAGTCACATTTGGTCAGTATGTTTGATATGAAGGGTGACAGCGCTGATCTTATTCACTTTTTCTGCAGTTATATCGCAGTATTCTTTATCTTTTCGGGGATTTTATTCGTGGCGAATGCGTCCTTTAATAACCTTGGCAAGGCCAAATATTCCACGCTATTTAACGTAGGTAAAGCCACTTTAGGCACTGTGCCTTTTGTGTATTTTGGTGCACTTTGGGGTGGTGTTTACGGTGTATTGATTGGGCAAATTTTAGGGTCTATTTTGTTTGGTACATTAGGTGTGTGGGTTGCCTATCGTTTAGTGGATAAAGTGGCGGCGCAGGCACAGTTTTCAGCGGCGCCTAATCTTGATGCTGCGAATGCTATCCCCCGCAATGTCGTACTGAGTGAGGAAGAGGAAATCGCTAATTGTGTTGCACAGAACTTACCGAGTGCGACCAATCCGCTTTCATCCTCTTGCGTGCAGATGGCGCAATTAACGGAGGAGCAAGAGAATGAGCCCGTATTACCCTATTTAGACGAGGGGAAAAAGCCTAATTGACGTTATGTGGCTTAGCTGCGCCGTGTAGAAGCTGTGGGCAAGAACGCAGATAAAAATGAGCTCTTAATAACGAGGAGAAGTCAGAAAACTGCTAATGATAGGAATGCTGAAAAACAAAATGCCACAAGATTGCTTGTGGCATTTTGTTTGAAACGGCGTTTGCACTTCATTTAATTAAGCTAACAATGCCAAAATACGCCGCTAAAAGACTATTCTGCTGAACTGCTTATTCTTCAATACTTGGCGTGTCTTGTTGGCCTTCGACTTGTTCAGTCGCGGCTTCTGATGCCGCCATTTTTGCGCGATCAGCCTTAGAGATGTAACCTGATTTTGCAGGTGAGCCGATAGTCACTGGGTCGACTTTATTCAGTCTGGCCTTAGCGCGTTTAGCTATTTTCTTGATGATCTTTTGTTTCTTGTTCATGACGTCTCTAATTTCGTTTCGCACCCGCTACGCGCAGGTATATGAGGCCAAGGGCTCAATTGAGGCGGGATTCTAACTCAATCTGAACGAACTGACCATGTTTTGCTGAATTTTGTCGAAAACAACGGCTACTCTTTGGGAACTAGTTTTGCTATATGACGTTAGCATAACAATTTAACTCAAACGGCGCTGTTAGTATTTCACACGACAAATGCTGCAAATTCTGCGGTGTATGCTGTCAGTGTGGATCAAAAGCCATTATATTGCCTAGCATTATGAGTTTGAAAAATTGACTCTAATGTTATTTTATTGCTCATATTCTGAGCCGAGGAAGATGTGTGTTATTAACTAAAATCACTTTTTTTGAGCGCTTTGAGCACGATATATTAAGTGGCACTAAAACCATTACATTGCGTGATGAAACGGAATCCCATGTGATTGCAGGTCAAACGCTTCCCGTTTCAACCTTCGAAACCGACCGCTGGTTTTGTGATATCCATATTATTGATGTCGTGCCATTGACCTTAACTGAGCTCTCAGACATTCATGCTAAGCAAGAGAATATGACGTTGCCGCAGCTACGTAATGTGATTGCAGAAATTTATCCCGGTCTTGAGCAATTGTTTATGATCCAGTTTAGGGTTTTACCGCAGTAAAAGTATAGAGCGTAATTCGTAAAACAAAAAAGGCCGCACAGCAGCCTTTTTATTACAAATTCAATGGCATATTAAGTTGCCGAAGATTGCTGAACTGTTCAAGAACATAAGCTATCCAAGACAACTAAACCGTCCAAGGTAACAGTTTTTTGGCAAAGTGATCGGCTTGGCCTAAGCGAATCGCTGCGCGGTGACGCATCCGATAAAAAGCTTGATAGCACAGGGGGACTAAGTACAAGCTAGTCACTGTCGAGAACGATAAGCCACCGATAATGGCGATTGCCATGGGGTAATATGGCGGGCCGCCGCCACCGATTTGGGTATCACCCATCGCCAGTGGGACTAATCCCAGTACTGTTGTACCTACTGTCATTAACACTGGCCGCAAACGGGTGATACACACCTCCCGAATGGTGTCAGACAATTTGTCGAGATCCGGTGTCATCTGATTGATTTGATCCACCAGAACGATACCGTTGTTCACCACTATCCCCATTAAAATCAAGATACCTATCATTGCCATCACAGAAATAGGGGTGCCTGTGATAAACAGCGCCCAGAATACACCTGTGATGGAAAATAGGATCGAGGTAATAATCGCCGTTGGTAACAGTAGAGATTCAAACAACGCCGCCATAACAATATAAATCATCGCGACAGCCAAGAGCATATTAGTCACCATCACGTTCTGATCTTCATCTTGGCGCTCGAAGCCACCACGGAGTGAATAGTCGTAACCATCGGGGAAACGGATATTTTCCATCACTTGCTTAATCTTAGTTTGCGCCTCTTCTGTGGTGAGGTTTTCTAAGTTAGCCCCAATCGACAGCGAGGTTTGGCGATTGAAGTGTTTGATAGTATCGAAGCGGGGTTGGATCTCAATCTTCGCCAGATTATCTAAGGTGTACACTCTTTGGTCGAGGCGTACTATGGGTAACTGTTTGAGTTTCTCAAGTGACTTTTGCCATTCTTTCTCGTAGGCCATTTCGATGCGTAGCTCGCCATTAGGATCGTGGCGGAAGGATCGCAGCGGTGAACCGCGCAGTGCCATGGAGATACTTGAGGCAATTTCATTGAGTTTTAAATCTAACCGCGCCGCCATTTGTCTATCAATGCGGATAATCACTTCTTGCTGAGCGCCGTTAAGCTCGGAGCGAACATCTTGCAATCCTTTGATATTTTGCAATAAAGGAATAACTTGCTCGCTCAAGTTAATTAGCTCAGAGGTTGAACGTCCTGTCAGTGTGACTCGCACGCCAGAGTTGTCATTACCCCAGCCAAATTGCGGTTTGGCGATGGAATACTTAGGGAAGCCGCTACGGATTTTCTTTTTTAACTCATCCACTGACATAGGCAAATCTTTCTTTAGGAGGATCACTGATGAGCCATCGTCAGAGGCATAATAGCTGTAGACAGAATCAATATGGAATTCCTCTTTATTGTTATAAAGATACTCTTCCATTTGGTTGATCATCGCCTCAGTGACATTGAGATTATGTCGACCTTCTACTTGGTAGTTAATGTAGATTCGTTCATTGCTCTCGCTGTCTTCTTGATCCTGTTTAACCATAGATAGCGGCAGGGCGGTGGATGCGAGTATCGCTACAGCAATCACGCCTGAACGCCAAGGTCTGAGCAATACCCAATCTAGGGTATTATTGTAAAAACGTTGTAATTTACCCGCATCCTTTTCGGGTGCGATGTCGAAGTGAAACTTAGTCAACATCAAAGGGATTAAGGTTTTTGCGACCAATAGCGACGCGGCGAGTGAAATACAAATCGCAATAGCAACATGCTCTAGAAAAATGGTGATCTCGACTTTTACGCCAAAAATATTAGGTAAAAATACAATGGCGGTTGTCATTGTGCCTGCCAATACCGCCAGAGACACTTTATCAACCCCCGTCATGACGGACTCTTCATTGTCCTTAGGGTGTTTACCCTGTTTTTCCTGCAGTACGCTCTCAGTGACAACCACAGCGTTATCAATCAACATACCGACGGCGAGCAGGAGTCCCATCATAGACAGAATATTCAAGCTGTAACCGAGTAGATACATAGCGGCGAGCGTCATACCGATTGAAATAGGCACGGATGACACAACCACTAAAGTCATTTTCAAATTACGCAGGAATAAGTACAGCACTACAAAGGATAGCAGTGCACCGATTAACCCTGAAAGCAGCAAATCCATTAGTGAAGATTTTACTCCAGAGGCTTGATCTTCCATGATAAATAGGCGAATACCTTGGAACTGTTGGTCCTGCTTCGCAAGCTCAATCACCTTCATGACACGGTCTGACACTTCGACTAAGTTAGCGCCAGATTCCTTAAAAACATCCAAACCCACGGCATAGTGCTTATCTAAATGTCGACCTTCGATACGTTCAGGTAGGGCAAATTGCACATCGGCGATATCGCCTAAGGTCAATCCGGGGATCAGTACTAGTGCTTTGATATCTTCAAGGTTTCTAAACTCACCCTTAGGTGAAACTTGATAAACGATATTACTGGCCCTGAGTGTACCTGCGCTCAGCACAAAGTTCTCTCTGCCGAGACGTTGTTGCAAATCTGTGGCTGAAAATCCACTGGCGGCAAGGCGGTCGGCATTGATGCGTACCTCAATTTGCTTTTGCTCAACGCCGTACAGGCTGACCTTAGAGACACCTTCAACACGTTCAAGTGGACGCTTGAGCTGTTTATCGAGTAGATCGAATGCACCTGAAAGCTCACGATCACTTGAGATGCGTATGGTGAGCACAGGCATGTCGGCGGTGGAGAATTGGCGGATAAAGACCCGCTCCACATCCTTGGGCAGTAAATGCCGCACTGCATCGATTTTTTCCCGCGCTTCTAAGCTCTTAGTGGCAACGTTTTCCCCCCACTTCATGTTGATTTCGATTTCGGCGCCTTCTTGGGAGGATTCTGATTCAAGCTCATCAATCCCCCCCATAGTCGCGAGGGATTCCTCCAGCACTTTGGTAATATCGCGTTCCACTTCAGCAGGGGTCGAGCCTTTGTAAGGCACTTCCACCACTATCTGTGGGATATCGATACCGGGGAACATTTCCAGCGGTAATAGGCGACTCGAGGCGAGACCAAACAGCAAGATAGCAAAGAAGAACATGCTGGTGGTTACGGGGCGCTTAATGGCTAAACGGGTGAGGTTCATGGGCGAGCCTCCTCTACGTTTACATTTGAGCCAGTTACTGCGTATTCTTTACGGTCGAATAGGGCATAGAGCACTGGGAGCACTATTAAGGTCAGTAGTGTTGATAAACTCAGACCAAAGATCACCGTAATCGCCATCGGTGCGCGCACCTCTGAGCCATCACCTAGACCTAGCGCCATCGGCAATAAGCCTAAGGTCGTGGTGAGGGTTGTCATCATAATCGGGCGTAGGCGCGATTTAGCTGCATCGCGAATGGCATCAAGTTTTTGAGCACCTTCGCTACGCAGTTGATTGATCCGATCCACAAGCACAATCGCGTTGTTCACGACGATCCCCGCCAACATGATAAGGCCAATAAATACCACCACACTCAAGTTAGTTTGGGTGATATAAAGCCCAAGTACACTGCCACCTAATGCCATAGGTACGGCAAAAAGGATAAGCAAGGGGTGCAGTAGTGATTCAAACTGACTCGCCATGACTAAATACACTAAGAAAATCGCTAAGATAAGGGCAATTTTGAGTGATTGGAATGAGTGCTCCATTTCCTCATTTTGACCACCAAAACGGGCCTGAACCGATGCGGGTAACACTTGTTGCGATAGTATCTGCTGCGCCTGTGCAACCGCATCGCTTAAATCACCATAGGCGAGGTTAGCTGATACGAGAGCCACACGTTGTTGGCTGATACGGTTAATCGCCGATGGGCCTAATTGCAATGAAACTTCTGCAACTGCGCTTAATGCAATAGGTTGGTTGCTGTTCGGGTTGATAATTAAGGCATCGATATCGCTGATTTGATCCCGCTCCGCGAGTTCACTGCGCACCAGAATATCAATCTTACGGTCACGCACTGTGTATTGACTGGCAACAGTACCACCAACACGTTGGGCAATACGGTTTGCAACCGTTGGCGCATCCATTCCTAGAGCCGCTAACCTTGCATGATCGAAACGGATACTTAGCTCAGGTTGACCATCACGTAGACTGGTATTCACGTCGGCAAAACGCTCCGATGCGGATAATGCTTTGACTAGACTATCTGCGCTGCGTTTGAGTAAGTTTAAATCGTAACCTGTGAGCTCAATCTCCAGTGGCGTTTTAAAGCTGAATAACTCAGGTTGCTCAATTTTCGCTTCAAGTTCAGGAATGCGGCGCGCAGTATCACGTAATACTTGAGTGACTGCGTTATAGGCACTGTGGTCGTTAAGCACCACTTGCAAGCGGCCCCAGTTTTCACCCCCGCGGGCAGTATCCGAAGTCATCAAACCGCCACTACCGGCTTGGCTATAAGCATGTTTAACTTCGGCTCTGTCTTTAATGGACAGTGCAAGTTGCTGTAATATCTTGTCGGTTTCGCTCACTGCCGTACCCGGCGGTAGCAAGATCTCCACATAAAACTCACCCTGATTCATTGGCGGAATAAGCTCCATACCAAGTCGCGGTAACAAGCTAATACAAGCGCCTGTTATTGCAATCGTGAGTAACAGCGTTGCTTTTTGTTGGCGCAGCGCCGAGGCCAGAAGTTTGTAATAAACCTTCTCAATACTGTGGTAGACAAAGTTAAATGCTGAGCTTAACGGGCGCATCACTAGACCAATAAGCCATGAGAAGAAGCGGCCTAAAATCAACACTAAGGTCAGTAGTGCACTGGGTAAGTAACTAACAATTAATAGAATAGGAAAGGAAAACACAGTCGCGCTATAGTGTTTAAGCTTGCCCATTTTAGTGGTGGGTTTATCCTTAGGTGTCGTTTTTATCAGCGCGGGTAAGGTTTTAAAGCCTTCACGTGATGCCAGCATTGGAATGGACGTTAACGCGACTAATAGCGATGCTAACAGCGCAAAAGTGACCGTTAGCGCTTGGTCTGAGAAGAGGGCGCCAGCAATCCCATCCACAAATACTAGCGGCACAAACACCGCAAGAGTGGTGAGTGTTGAGGCAAAAATCGCGCCTGCCACTTCTTTAGTTCCCGTCACAGCGGCTTCTAATTTACTCATGCCTTCGCTACGGCAGCGGTCTATGTTCTCTAATACCACAATGGCGTTATCGACCAAGAGACCGATGGCAAGGGCAATACCACCTAATGACATAATATTTAAGCTAATATCGGCAAAATACATCATGTTAAAGGTGGCGATCACTGAGAAGGGAATCGAGATAGAAATAATCAGTGTCGGGATGATATTACGCAAGAACAGGTAAATCACTAGCATAGATAACAAGCTGCCCATCAGCGCAGAAGAGGTGACTTCGCTGACCGCACTTTCGATAAACTCAGACTGATCGTAAATCACTTCGAGCTTATTTTGCTTAGGGTCTTGATTGATTTTGACGAGTTCATCGCGCAGTTTTTTGGCGACAGCGACAGTATTTGCATCACCTTCTTTATAAATGGCCAGTTCAATCGATTCTTGACTGCCGATGCGGGTGATGTCACTACGCTCCTTGTAGGCATCTGTGATGGTAGCAACTTCGAATAAACGGACTAAAGCTTGCTCATCGCGATAGACGATCACTTGGCCGAGTTCATCTAATGAGTTGAATTGGTTTAGCGTTCGTACTAAGTATTCGCGATCACCTTGGATCACTTTACCCGCAGAGAGGTTGATGTTTTCCTCATTAATACGACGTTTAATATCATCGGCATTGAGATTGAGCTGCGACAGTTTTTCTTGATTGAGCTGAATATGCACTTCTTGCTCTAGGCCGCCAGATAAACGCACGGCGGCGACCCCAGATAGCGCCTCTAAACGACGCTTAAGTTCTTCCTCTGCATAGGTGCGCATTTGTTTGAGATCGGCTTCAGATGCATTAGACACCGACAGCGCAAGACGCATAATAGGGTCAAGGTTGGGGTTAAAACGCAGTAATAAGGGCTTTTTAACATCGAGCGGCAGAGCGATAGTGTCGAGTTTTTCACGTACATCTAAACTCGCCATATCCATTGTTGTGCCCCATTCAAACTCGAGCACCACATCTGACATGCCTGAGCGCGAGATAGAACTGATTTTACGTAAGCCTTTGACCACGCCAACGGCTTCTTCAATCGGTTTAGAGACGAGCTGTTCAACTTCTACTGGCGCCGCACCGTCATACATAGTGCGAATGGTTAACGTGGGATAGCTTAAGTCTGGCAGTAACTTCACCGCTAGGCGGGAAAATCCCACCATACCGAATAAAATCACTGCCAGCATGAACATCCATACCGTGACTGGCCGTTTAACGGAAGTGCTGATAATTGACATGAAAGGCTCCTATCAGTTCTTAGCGGAAGCAAGATCGAGTGGGGTGATCACTTCGACTAAGGATTGGTCTTTCAAGTTTTGCTGGCCACGGGTCACGACTTGTTCACCGGGGTTAATACCTGTAATCACTTCTACCGAATCACCTTCACGGTAGCCAATTTCGACTTCACGACGGTTCGCATTGGTACCATCAATAACATAAAGCGCTTGTTTGTTGTCTTGGTTAATCAAGGCGCTGTAGGGAACAGTAATCACGTTCTCGTGGGTATCGTATTTGAGCTCAACCCGGGTAAACATGCCAGCTTTAAGGCGCGCCTCTTGATTCGGCACAGCAAGTGTCACCTTAAAGGTGCCACTTTGTGGGTCCACAATCGGGCTTATGCGCAACACTTTGGCGTGGATAGCATTCTTGCTATGTTGATTACTAAACACTTGTGCTTCTTGGCCGAGTTTTAAGCTCGCAAGCTGTTGCTCTGGCAAATGAACTATACCGTGGAGTTCATCTTGGTTGACTATATAAAACAAGTCGCCAAATTCCTTCGCCATATTGCCAGCTTTCACATAGCGTTTAGCAACTACACCGCTAATAGGGGACAGTACGCGGCTTTCTTTTACTTGCAGTTCGGCGAGATCTTTCTTAGCGATAGCGGCTTGCAAGTTATATTCAAGTTTGGCCATTGAATCCGCGCTGATAAATTCTCTGTTGCTCATTTTCTTCAGACGATTCAATTCCTGCTCGATGATTTTGACTTCGGCTTCTGAGCGGTCTAAATCATATTGCTGCCTCTTGGCATCAATAACAGCCAGCACTTGGCCCTTTTGAACGCGGTCACCTTCTTCAACAGCGAGAGATTCAATGAGCCCTGATATACGACTCACTACATTGGCTTCCTGTGGCGCTTCTAAGGTGGCAGTTGTACTGTAAAAAGAAGAAACGTTTCCTTGCATCACTGTAGTGGTTTCGACGGGAATGGCATATTTTTCTTCTTTTTTGACCACTTCTTCCTCACCACAGGCTGCTAGCATCGAAATCATTAGCAGTGGCAGGGTGAATTGAGCAATTTTTGACTTTTCCATAAGAATGTTACCTGTTGTCTTTATTGTGATGTCAGTTGATAGCAGAAACCATGCCAATGTTTAAATTTGTTTAACTTCAGTCTATTAGTCGTATTTTTGGCTAAGTGTGATTTGTGATTCTTACCAAATGTAGCCAAAAGGTTTAAAAAATGATGAGAATAACTAAACGTGGTTAATTAAGATTACACAAGTGCACAATTGCAACAATGTATTTTGTCAGGAGAAGGAAGTTTAAAAGAGGATTATTTGAAATGAAAAAAGCGCCCTTAGGCGCTTTTTAATGCGTAAGTCGTGGGACTTAGCGTTTGTCTTGTGCGACGAAATCACGCGCAGTTTCACCAGTATATAACTGACGTGGACGGCTGATTTTGTGGCCTGGTTGATCTAACATTTCTTTCCAGTGAGCAATCCAGCCTACAGTACGTGCCAGTGCGAACAGCACAGTGAACATACTGGTTGGAATACCAATGGCTTTCATAATGATGCCAGAGTAGAAGTCGACGTTTGGATACAGCTTTTTAGAAATGAAGTATTCGTCTTCAAGTGCAATGCGCTCAAGCTCCATTGCCACATCCAAGAGTGGATCTTGTACTTTCAGTTCTTTTAGCACTTCATGACAAGTTTCACGCATCACTTTGGCTCGTGGGTCAAAGTTTTTGTAAACACGGTGTCCAAAGCCCATCAGACGGAAAGGATCATTTTTATCTTTAGCGCGTTCAATGAATTCAGGAATACGGTCTACTGAACCGATTTCTTCTAACATTTGCAAACAGGCTTCGTTAGCGCCGCCGTGTGCAGGGCCCCAAAGAGATGCGATACCCGCTGCGATACACGCAAATGGGTTTGCACCTGAAGAACCGGCTAAACGTACTGTTGAAGTCGATGCGTTTTGTTCATGATCTGCATGTAAAATGAAGATCCTGTCCATTGCACGTTCAACAATAGGGTTCACGACGTATTCTTCGCACGGTACAGCAAACATCATGCTTAAGAAGTTGCCTGCATAGCTTAAGTCATTACGTGGGTACACGAATGGCTGGCCTGAAGAATACTTGTAGCACATGGCTGCTATCGTAGGCATTTTTGAGACTAAGCGATAAGCGGCGATTTCGCGGTGACGTGGATCGTTAACATCCAGAGAGTCTTGGTAAAATGCAGATAATGCACCCGTCACACCACATAACATGGCCATAGGATGAGCATCACGACGGAAACCTCTAAAGAAGAAGGCTAGCTGCTCGTGAACCATAGTGTGGGTTTTAACTGTATGTACAAACTCAGTATATTGCGCTTTGGTCGGTAGTTCACCGTAAAGCAGCAAATAACACAGGTCTAGGTAATCGGAGTCAACGGCAAGTTGATCGATTGGATAGCCACGGTGTAACAATATACCCAGATCACCATCAATATAGGTAATTGCAGATTCACAGGAGGCAGTCGCAAGAAAACCTGGATCAAAAGTAAAGTAACCTTTGCTGCCAAGTTTACTGATATCGATTACGTCAAAACCAGCGGTTCCCTGCTTTACTGGCAATTCTATCGAGTCGTTCCCTGGTAATTCTAATTTGGCTTTTAAATCAGCCATACCCCGTTCTCCTTACTTAGTTCTTATCTGTGAGTGCGGCATGTCAAACCGCCATTACTTTACAGCCATTCTAGATCACATTTCAATTTAAATAAGCGTTTAAATTTGTTAGACCATGGTATAAAAGCCTTTACTTTTCTATTTGTAACTGGCACTTACAGTAAAAAATAGTCAAAAAAACATAATTTGCATTCTGTGATGTTTGTATTTGACATTTGCCGCGAGTATACTTGCCTCGCCCAATAAGGGCCGCAAACAACGATTATAAAGCACCCTTTGTTTACATGTTAAATGAGTGCGTGCTCAGATAGTTAACTGTTTGTTTAAACTTTGCTTTTGTGTTTACTTTTGCAGTGATCAACCTCCTGTTTAAAGTTTGTACAAAAGCGGTTCACATAACAAAAAAAATGCTCAATGGAGCTGAGTGAGCAGAACGTGAAAAAGCAAAGACCTGTCCATTTAGATCTGCAGACCATTCGCTTTCCTGCAACAGCGATTGTGTCAATTCTTCACCGTGTTTCCGGTGTCATCATGCTGTTCGCAGTTGGCATTCTCATTTGGTTGCTAAATTCATCTTTAGCATCAGCTGAAAGTTTCGCTGGCGTACAGTCTCTATTCGATAACTTCGTGATGAAGTTTATCCTGTGGGGCATTATGACTGCACTGGCGTATCACTTGTTTGGTGGCCTGCGCCACTTAGTAATGGATACCGGTCGTTGGGAAGAATTGTCATCGGGTGCCGCATCAGCGAAAGCTGTATTTGCCTTAACGGTAGCCTTTTCAATCATAGCGGGGATCTGGGTATGGTAACCAATGCAGCAAGTTTTGGACGCAGTGGTGTTCATGACTATATTCTACTACGCGCTAGTGCAGTGATCCTCGCCTGTTACACCATTTTCTTGGTTGGCTTTATTGCATGTAGTTCCCCTCTCACCTACGACGTCTGGCATGGCCTATTTAGTGCTCTGCCAATGAAAGTGTTTACACTTCTGACGCTGGTAGCCTTATTAGTACATGCTTGGATTGGTGTATGGCAAGTGCTGACAGATTACGTTAAGTGCACGTCGTTACGTGGTGTTTTACAGTTCACCTTTGTCGTTACCGTATTTTGTTATTTAGCGGCCGGCATTGTTATTGTGTGGGGTGTCTAAGTGAGTATTCCAGTACGCGAATTTGATGCTGTAGTGATCGGTGCCGGTGGCGCTGGTATGCGTGCAGCGCTGCAGATTTCCAAAGAAGGTAAAAGCTGTGCGCTTTTATCAAAAGTATTCCCAACCCGTTCTCATACCGTATCTGCGCAGGGTGGTATCACTGTTGCGTTAGGTAACGCCCATGAAGATCATTGGGAACAACACATGTACGATACCGTGAAAGGTTCCGATTTTATCGGTGACCAAGAAGCGATCGAGTTCATGTGTAAAACCGGTCCTGAAGCCGTGATTGAACTTGAGCAAATGGGTTTGCCTTTCTCTCGTTTCGAAAATGGTACGATTTACCAACGTCCATTTGGTGGTCAATCTAAGAACTTTGGTGGCGAGCAGGCTGCGCGTACTGCGGCAGCTGCCGACCGTACTGGTCATGCTTTGCTTCACTGTTTATATCAACAAAACGTTAAGCATAAGACGCAAGTCTTCTCAGAATGGTATGCATTAGATCTCGTTAAAAACGATGATGGCGCCGTTGTGGGTTGTACTGCGATTGAAATTGAAACGGGCGATATCGTTTATTTCAAAGCTAAGGCAACGATTCTAGCGACAGGTGGTGCAGGGCGTATTTATGCTTCGACCACTAACGCACATATCAACACCGGTGACGGCGTCGGTATGGCAATGCGTGCTGGCGTGCAAATGCAAGACATGGAAATGTGGCAATTCCACCCAACTGGCATCGCCGGCGCGGGTGTACTTGTGACTGAAGGTTGTCGTGGTGAAGGCGGTTATTTGCTGAACAAAGACGGCGAGCGTTTCATGGAGCGTTATGCCCCTAACGCGAAAGATTTGGCATCACGCGACGTGGTAGCACGTTCTATGATGACTGAAATCCGCGAAGGTCGTGGTTTAGACGGTCCATTAGGCCCACACTGTTTGCTCAAGCTTGATCACTTAGGTAAAGAAACATTAGAAGCACGTTTACCAGGCGTGTGTGAATTGTCTCGTACTTTTGCCCATATCGATCCAGCCGATGGTCCAATTCCAGTACTACCAACCTGTCACTATATGATGGGCGGTCTACCAACTAAGGTCAGTGGTCAAGTTATTCGTAAGAATGAAGACGGCACTGAACAAGATGTTATTGGTCTGTTTGCTGTGGGTGAGATTGCCTGTGTATCTGTACATGGTGCAAACCGTTTAGGTGGTAACTCACTGCTTGACTTAGTGGTCTTTGGCCGCGCAGCGGGTCAGCATTTAGGTAAAGCTTTGGATGAGACTGACGATCCAAAAGACGCAAGTGATGCGGATATTGCTGCCTCTCTGGCGCGTCTGAATCGTTGGGAAAGCAACAAAGATGGCGAAGACCCAGCGCAAATCCGTAAGGATCTGCAACTGTGTATGCAATTAAACTTCTCTGTATTCCGTCGTGGCGATGCTATGGCTGAAGGGTTAGAGCAGTTGAAAGTGATTCGTGAACGTCTTGCAAATGCTAAATTGTCTGATAACTCTCGTGAATTCAATACTCAACGTATTGAATGTTTAGAGTTAGATAACTTGATGGCAACGGCAATCGCCACGGCTTATGCGGCTAACTTCCGTACCGAAAGTCGCGGTGCTCACTCACGTGAAGATTATTTAGAGCGTGATGATGAGAACTGGTTATGCCACAGCTTATTTGACCCAATCACTGAAACGATGGATCGTCGTGCAGTGAACATGGCACCTAAGTTACGTGAAGCATTCCCGCCGAAGAAACGTACCTACTAGGAGTTGCAAAGATGAAATTGACATTTGCAGTTTATCGCTACAATCCTGACGTAGATACTAAACCGTATATGCAGGATTACAGCTTAGAAGTGGCTGAAGGCTCTGACATGATGGTGCTCGATGCACTGATCAAGTTGAAAGAGCAAGATCCGACTTTGTCATTCCGTCGCTCATGCCGTGAAGGCGTGTGTGGTTCAGACGGCGTGAACATGAATGGTAAGAATGGTCTGGCGTGTATTACCCCAATTTCAACCTTTAAAGGTAAGAAATTAGAAATACGTCCATTACCAGGTATGCCAGTTGTTCGTGACTTAGTTGTTGATTTAACTCAGTTCTATAAGCAGTATGAGAAGATCAAGCCTTACCTCATCAATGATGAGAAACAACCTGCTCGTGAACACTTACAATCCCCTGAAGAGCGTGCTCATTTAGATGGTTTGTACGAATGTATCATGTGTGCCTGTTGTTCTACGGCTTGCCCATCATTCTGGTGGAATCCTGATAAGTTTATCGGTCCAAGCGGTCTGCTTCATGCATATCGTTTCTTGATCGACAGTCGCGATACAGCTACAGAAGAACGTTTATCTGAGCTGGACGACGCCTATAGCGTGTTCCGTTGCCATGGCATCATGAACTGCGTTGACGTTTGTCCAAAAGGTCTTAATCCGACTAAAGCAATTGGTCATATTAAGTCCATGCTGTTGAAGCGAGCAGTGTAATGCGAGAACCCGAGCTGAAACCAATAATAATATAGCTCTTGAAGAGTCACTTTCTGGTAGCAGAAGGTGACTCTTTTGCGTATGTAATGGAAGACAACGCGCCGTATATCTGGACATCTAGGGGCGGCAGAAATTATGCGTCGAAGGTAATCTCTACAGACTGCATATTTAATACTATGGCTAAGCACGTGTATAAAGTTTGAAAGGAATAGAAATGCACCAAGGCATCATGAAAGCCTGGCTCGAATCATCTCACTTAAGTGGTGCAAATTCGACCTACGTAGAAGAGATGTATGAAGCCTATCAAGAAGACCCACAGTCAGTCGCTGATGATTGGCGTGCGGTATTTGATAATCTCCCTCCTGTGAACGGTGCCTCTGTTGATGCGCCTGAAGCTGCTCACTCAAAAGTACGTGATTATTTTCGCAGTTTAGCGTTAGAAGGACGCCATAAGAGCTCTGCTCGTGTGACGGATCCTGAAATGGATGCTAAACAAGTTAAAGTCCTGCAATTAATTAACGCCCATCGTTTCCGTGGTCACCAAGGTGCTAATCTTGATCCCCTCGAATTGTGGAAACGTGAACCCGTAGCTGATTTAGATCCTGCCTTCCACGGCTTGACTAAAGAAGACATGGAACGTGAGTTTAATACAGGTTCTTTTGCTCATGGTGGCGAAACCATGAAGCTCGCGGATTTGGTAAAAGCGCTGAAAGCCACCTACTGTGGTTCTATCGGTGCTGAATATATGCACATTACCGATACCGATGAGAAACGCTGGATCCAACAACGTCTCGAACCTTCCTTAGGTAAAGCTAACTACGATAAAAGTGTTAAGACACGCATTCTTGAAGGCCTTAACGCCGCAGAAGGTATTGAAAAATACTTAGGTGCTAAATTCCCTGGTGCGAAACGTTTTTCGTTAGAAGGCGGTGATGCGTTAGTGCCTATGATGCGCGAAATTATTTATCGTGCAGGTGAAGCCGGTACTAAAGAAATCGTCGTCGGTATGGCTCACCGTGGTCGTCTGAACGTATTAGTGAACGTATTAGGTAAGCGTCCAGCTGAACTGTTTGACGAGTTCGCGGGTAAGCATGCTGATACCCACGGTTCTGGTGACGTTAAGTACCACCAAGGTTTCTCCTCTGATTTTGAAACGCCGGGCGGCAATGTGCATTTAGCACTGGCCTTTAACCCATCGCACCTTGAAATCGTTAACCCTGTGGTGATTGGCTCTGTACGTGCCCGTCAAGATCGTCGCGGTTGTAAGGATGGCCTACAAGTCATGCCTATTACTATCCACGGTGACTCTGCAATTGCAGGTCAAGGGATAGTACAAGAGACATTCAACATGTCTCAAACCCGTGGCTTTAAAGTCGGCGGCAGTATTCGCATCGTAGTGAACAACCAAGTGGGTTTCACGACGTCTAACCATGCGGACACTCGTTCGACGGAATACTGTACTGACATCGCTAAGATGGTTCAGGCACCGATTTTCCACGTTAACTCTGATGATCCCGAAGCCGTTGCTTTTGTGTCGCAGTTAGCCGTTGATTATCGTAACGAGTTCAAACGTGATGTGGTGGTTGAATTAGTGTGTTATCGCCGTCATGGTCATAACGAAGCCGATGAGCCAAGTGCGACTCAGCCGTTGATGTATGCCAAGATCAAGAAACACCCAACGCCACGTAAGATTTATGCAGACAAGCTAATCGCTGAAAACGTGATGGCTGCTGATGATGTGACTGGTCTTATCAATAATTACCGTGATGCATTAGATCAAGGTGATTGTGTGGTTAAAGAATGGCGCCCAATGACGCTGCATTCTGTTGATTGGACACCGTATATCGGTCGTGAGTGGGACGAAGCGTATCAAGCCTCTATGTCGGCTGAGCGTTTACAAAGTCTGGCTGACAAACTGAGCTATGTACCTGAAAGTCATCCATTGCAATCACGGGTGGCTAAGATTTATAGCGACCGTTTAGCTATGGCAAAAGGCGAGAAGCCACTCGATTGGGGTTTTGCAGAAACGCTGGCTTATGCCTCGATTCTGGAAGACAACAAGCGTGTACGTATTACAGGTCAGGATTCTGGCCGCGGTACTTTCTTCCATCGTCATGCTGTATTGCACAATCAAAACGATGGCACGACTTACATGCCACTGCGCAATATTGCTGATGAACAAGGCCCAATTGATATTACTGACTCAGTATTATCTGAAGCCTCAGTACTGGCGTTTGAGTATGGTTATGCCACAGCAGAACCCGGCGGATTGACTATTTGGGAAGCCCAGTTTGGTGACTTTGCCAACTGTGCCCAAGTGGTAATCGATCAGTTCTTGTCATCGGGTGAGCAGAAGTGGGGCCGTTTATGTGGTCTGACTATGCTGTTACCCCATGGCTATGAAGGTCAAGGCCCTGAGCATTCAAGCGCCCGTTTAGAGCGTTTCTTGCAGATGTGTGCTAACCACAATATGCAAGTGTGTGTGCCTTCAACACCTGCACAGGTCTACCATATGTTGCGCCGCCAAGTGGTGCGTCCTATGCGTCGTCCACTTATCGTTATGTCGCCTAAGTCATTACTACGTCATCCATTAGCGGTTTCAAGCTTGGAAGAATTAGCCAATGGCAGTTTCCAAAATGTGATCGGTGAAATCGATACGTTGGAAGCAAGCAAGGTGGACCGAGTTGTCTTCTGCAGTGGTAAGGTTTACTTCGAACTGCTGGAAAAACGTCGTAAAGAAAATATCACTAACGTAGCGTTAATCCGTGTCGAACAGTTATATCCGTTCCCACATGATGAAATGATCGTTGCTTTGGCTGATTACCAACATGTGAAAGATTTTGTTTGGTGTCAGGAAGAGCCACAGAACCAAGGTGCTTGGTACTCTAGTCAACACCATTTCTGGGCCGCGGTTCCTGCAGGTGCACAGTTAACTTATGCTGGTCGTGAAGCGTCAGCTGCACCAGCGTGTGGTTACCCTGAGTTGCACACGCATCAGCAAGAATCTTTAGTGAACAGTGCCCTGAAACTTACAATCACACTGTAGTAATAGACATTTTATAAAAGGATAGTTTTTCATGAGTATCGAAATCAAGGTACCCGTACTACCAGAATCTGTTGCCGATGCCACGATTGCCACTTGGCATGTGAAAGTGGGCGAGCAAGTTTCTCGTGATCAAAACCTGGTTGATATTGAAACCGATAAAGTGGTTCTTGAAGTGGTTGCGCCAGAAGATGGCCACATTGGCGAGTTTTTGTTTGAAGAAGGCGCCACTGTTCTGGGTGAACAAGTGATCGCTAAATTCATCGCCGGTGCTGTATCGGGCAAAGAAGTCACTAAAGCGCAAGCTGAAGCGGCAACGCCTGTAGCTGAAACCAGCGATGAAAGCAGTGATGCGTTAAGCCCATCTGTACGCCGTTTACTGGCTGAGCACAATGTTGATGCCAGCAAAGTAAAAGGCACTGGTGTGGGTGGTCGTATTACTAAAGAAGACGTTGAAGCCTTTGTTAAGTCTGCGCCTAAAGCAGCGGCACCAGCAGCACCTGCTGTAGCTCCGTTAGCGGCTGGCCGTAGCGAGAAGCGCGTGCCAATGACACGTCTGCGTAAGACAATCGCAAACCGCTTGTTAGAAGCGAAAAACTCTACCGCTATGCTCACGACGTTTAACGAAGTGAACATGAAGCCCATCATGGATATCCGTAAGCAATACCAAGATATCTTTGAAAAGCGCCACGGTATCCGTTTAGGCTTTATGTCTTTCTACATCAAAGCCGTGACTGAAGCGCTGAAACGTTTCCCAGAAGTCAACGCGTCTATTGATGGCGATGATATCGTCTATCACAACTACTTCGACATCAGCATTGCAGTATCAACACCACGTGGTCTGGTAACACCAGTGTTACGTGACACAGATACCATGAACTTAGCTGAAATCGAAAAAGCAGTTCGTGACTTAGCCCTTAAAGGCCGTGACGGTAAGCTGACTGTGGCTGACATGACTGGCGGTAACTTCACTGTGACTAACGGTGGTGTTTTCGGTTCACTGATGTCTACACCGATCCTTAACCTGCCACAAAGTGCGATTTTAGGCATGCATGCCATTAAAGATCGCCCAATGGCAGTCAATGGTCAGGTTGAAATCCTGCCCATGATGTACCTAGCACTCTCATATGACCATCGTATTGTTGATGGCCGTGAGTCTGTTGGTTTCTTGGTTGCGATTAAAGACTTCCTAGAAGACCCAACTCGTCTGCTGCTTGATCTGTAACACAACTCGATAAGAGATTGCGCTTAAAGAAATAGCCAGACATACCCTCGTGACTGGCCCAAACGGGCCAGTTGGATTTGATTAGAAGTATACGGATAGATCATCATGAATTTGCATGAGTATCAGGCAAAATCCTTATTTGCCGAATATGGTTTACCAGTGTCAGAAGGTTTTGCATGTGATACAGCCCAAGAAGCTGTAGAAGCGGCAGGCCATATTGGCGGAAATTTATGGGTTGTTAAGTGTCAAGTACACGCAGGCGGCCGCGGTAAAGCAGGTGGCGTTAAAGTCACTGGCGATAAAGAAGAAATCAGAGCCTTTGCCGAACACTGGTTAGGCAAAAATCTGGTGACTTATCAAACTGATGAGAAAGGCCAGCCGGTTGCTAAAATTTTAGTAGAAAGCTGTACCGACATCGCTAACGAACTGTACTTAGGTGCCGTTGTTGACCGCGCGACTCGTCGCGTTGTGTTCATGGCGTCGACTGAAGGTGGTGTTGAAATTGAGAAAGTGGCAGAAGAAACGCCAGAACTCATCCACACTGCAATTATCGATCCTTTGACTGGCCCACAAGGTTATCAAGCACGTGATCTTGGCTTCAAGTTAGGTTTAAACCCAACTCAAATGAAGCAGTTCACTAAGATTTTCATGGGTCTGGCGACTATGTTCGTTGATCATGATTTCGCATTGCTTGAAATCAACCCACTGGTTATTACCACTGAAGGCAACCTACACTGCCTAGACGGTAAAATCGGTATCGACGGTAACGCACTTTACCGTCAACCAAAAATCAAAGGCATGCACGATCCATCACAGGATGATGCCCGCGAAGCTCACGCTGCTAAGTTCGAGCTGAACTACGTTGCATTAGACGGTAACGTTGGCTGTATGGTGAACGGTGCTGGTCTTGCTATGGGTACTATGGATATCGTTAACTTGCACGGTGGCAAGCCAGCGAACTTCTTAGACGTAGGCGGCGGCGCGACGAAAGAACGTGTAGCAGAAGCATTCAAAATCATTCTGTCTGACAGCAATGTGAAAGCGGTTCTGGTTAACATTTTCGGCGGTATCGTACGTTGTGACATGATCGCAGAAGGTATTATCGGCGCTGTTAAAGAAGTGGGCGTTAAAGTACCTGTTGTGGTTCGTTTAGAAGGTACTAACGCTGAACTTGGCCGTGAAGTATTAGCTAAATCAGGTCTAGATATCATTGCAGCTACCAGTCTAACTGACGCGGCTGAGCAAGTAGTTAAAGCTGCGGAGGGCAAATAATGTCTGTCTTAATCAATAAAGATACCAAGGTAATTTGCCAAGGTTTCACTGGCGGTCAAGGTACATTCCACTCACAACAAGCTATCGATTACGGTACGCAAATGGTGGGCGGTGTGTCTCCTGGTAAAGGTGGTCAAACTCACTTAGGTCTGCCAGTGTTCAACACTGTGAAAGACGCTGTGGCTGCGACTGGTGCGACTGCTTCTGTGATCTATGTTCCGGCTCCGTTCTGTAAGGATGCCATTCTTGAAGCTATCGACGGTGGCATCGAGCTTATCGTTTGTATCACTGAAGGCATTCCTACACTGGACATGCTGCAAGTTAAAGTGAAGCTTGAAGAAACTGGCGTTCGCATGATCGGCCCTAACTGCCCAGGTGTTATCACCCCAGGTGAATGTAAGATCGGCATCATGCCAGGTCACATCCACTTAAAAGGCAAAGTGGGTATCGTTTCTCGTTCAGGTACTCTGACTTATGAAGCGGTTAAGCAAACAACGGATGAAGGTTTTGGCCAATCTACTTGCGTAGGTATTGGTGGTGACCCAATTCCAGGTACTAGCTTCATTGATGTACTGGAAATGTTCCAAAACGATCCACAGACTGAAGCGATCGTTATGATCGGTGAAATCGGTGGTAACGCTGAGGAAGATGCGGCGGCTTTCATTAAAGCACACGTGACTAAACCTGTTGTGTCTTATATTGCGGGTGTCACTGCACCTGCTGGTAAGCGTATGGGCCATGCTGGCGCGATTATCGCTGGCGGTAAAGGTACTGCAGAAGACAAATTTGCTGCATTAGAAGCAGCGGGCGTAACAACTGTCCGCTCGCTTGCTGATATCGGCAAAGCGCTGCGTATTCGTACAGGTTGGTAAGCTAACCTTTCGAATAAAAAAGGCGCCTAAGGCGCCTTTTTTATTGGCTGTAATTTCGGCAGCGAATCGCTGTAAATGACAGGAATGGGATTGAGCTAACACCATGAAGACTAGATATTTTTTCTTCTACGGGTTAGATTGATGCTTCTCTACTACGCGCTCGTCTGTGTCATTGGCGAGGATAATGTGAGTAGAGCCATTAACCATGAGCTAAGTGCTTATGGCTTCAGTGCTGTTCTGCAAAAAATCTTGAACTCAAATTTATTTAACACGGTTGCAGTCTATCGTTGCGAGCGTATTTGTTTTATGGGGCTTATCGCATTGGGGGAGGGTAAGCAACAGAGTCGATGTTAGCCACAGTAACGGCTTAAACATCACATTTTTTTACGAGGGAAAAACTGTGAAAACACCTAAAATCATTATTTCGGAAATTGACTTAGAAAGACTAGAGCGATTATTGGAGTCACTGCCGGCAAATGCGTTTCCGGGCAAAGCGGCATTGGAGGCTGAATTAGACAGAGCCGATATTGTGCCTGCATCACAGGTGCCCGCGAATGTGGTGACCATGAATTCAGAAGTGAAGTTTAGCGTTTCATCCAGTAATGAGACTTTCTGTTTACGTTTAGTGTATCCAAAAGACGTGAACGGCGCGGGCACGATTTCTATTTTGGCGCCAGTGGGCAGCGCATTATTAGGGCTCTCTCAAGGTGATGAAATTGAATGGCCAGGTCCGGGTGGTTCTATGGTAAAAGTGCGTATTGAAGAAATCCTGTATCAGCCTGAACGCAGTGGTGATTTCCACCGTTAAGCTTGAGGTATTGGCGTAGTGTCGTTGACGTTACGCCAGTGCACTTTAAGCGAACCATTGGTTGATTTTTAAGTGCCATTTTTGAAGGAGCAAAGATGATAACCCAAACTGAACGGTTAATTATTCGACCATTTACTGAGCAAGATTGTGAAGCGCTTTATTTGATGAACAGTAATGCCGCGATGCTGAAGTACATTCCCACCGCGGCATTTACAGCTCGCGAGCAGGCGGTTGAGTTGTTTCACAAGGTGATCCAAGTCGATTATCAGCAACATGGTTTTGGTCGTTGGGCGGTAGAGCATAAAGCCGATAAGCGTGTGATTGGTTTTTGTGGTCCGAAATTTATTCCAGAATTCAGCGAAGTCGAACTAGGTTATCGTTATTTCCCTGAGTATTGGGGAACAGGAATTGGTACTGAGGCCGCATTTGCTGCATTAGCCGAATTTAAACGTTTTGGTATTGATCAGACGATTGCACTTATCTTAGCAGGGAATCTCGGTTCTGAAGGTGTGGCTAAGCGTGTGGGCATGCATTGGCGTGAGCAAAATGAGTTTATGGGCCATAAAGTGAATATCTACGCCAAGGTGTTATAGCGGTTTACCCGTAAACATCATCCAATAAAAAACCAGCCTTAGGCTGGTTTTTTGCTTAATGCTTTATAAACACAATGGCCGACTTAGGCGTCGTTATGCTCACAGGTATCGTTGGTGCAAGTGCCGTACAAATATAAGCTATGATTAGTCAGCTTAATGTTGTGTTTCATGGCAATTTCATCTTGACGACGTTCGATGACTTCATCTGAAAACTCAATCACTTTGCCACACGATAGGCAAACTAAGTGATCATGATGATGCTGAGTCGATAGTTCGAAAACGGCTTTACCGCTCTCAAAATGATGGCGACTGACAATACCTGCATCATCAAATTGGTTTAACACACGGTAGACGGTGGCTAGACCAATTTCTTCACCGATATCGAGCAGCTTCTTGTACAAATCTTCTGCACTGATATGTTGGTTTTCAGGTCCTTGCATCAGTTCTAGGATCTTGACTCGTGGCAGGGTAATTTTCAAACCCGCTTTTTTTAGCGCTTGATTTCCATCTGTCATTGCTAATCTCTTGATTGCAGAACCAATAGGTTCATCCGTGGATAGTGTTTGCCATTATAGGTGCTCAGGTTGAAAACTTAAACCTTTGTTCTGGCTTTCTAGGGCGATATGCAGATAAATTGTGTCAATAGGCGTTAAATCACAATATTTTGCGGCAATTCAAGCATAGTTTTTGTATGGTTATACCAAGGAATAATATTCACGGCTGCCAAAGTCAGTGAGAATAATTCAAATAAATAAAATAATAAGGAATCGGCATGTACCAGCAAATTGTGGTGTTAACCGGCGCAGGGATCTCTGCTGAGTCGGGTTTACGCACCTTTCGCGATCAAGATGGTCTGTGGGAAGAGCATCATATTGAAGACGTTGCTACACCAGAAGGTTATGAGCGTGATGCTGAATTGGTAGAGCGATTTTACAATAGTCGTTGGTTGCAACTGCACAGTGGCACGGTTGAACCCAATGCAGCGCATGTGGCCTTGGCAAAGTTGGAAGCGGACTTTAAAGGTCAATTACTTATCATCACACAAAATATTGATGATCTGCATGAGCGTGCGGGCTCGCGCCGTCTATTGCATATGCACGGTGAATTATCCAAAGGCCGTTGTCCGCGCTCACGTCAGACCTTTATTTTACGTGAGCCCTTTGGTGCCGATAATTGCTGTACTTGTTGTATTCCGGCTCAGCGATTACGCCCCCATGTGGTGTGGTTTGGTGAAATGCCCTTAGGGATGGATCGAATTCACGATGCGCTCGATAACTGTGACTTGTTTATTGCCATTGGCACCTCTGGCACTGTGTATCCTGCCGCGGGCTTTGTGGATACTGCTAACCATCATGGGGCTCAAACAGTCGAAGTGAATATGATGGCACCCGATAGACACAGTCAGTTTCAATATCACCTCACAGGAAAAGCGGGGGAGTTAGTGCCTCAGTTGGTTGATACCATTTTAGCGGGTCGAGTGATTGGCAGTGAGTCGAACACATGAGCGAAAAAGTTGCGATTATAATGCGTGGCTTACCGGGCAGTGGTAAGTCACACTGGGTTGAAACTTACATTCTTTCCCTTCCTTTAGAAAAAGCCATTGGCGTGCGGCAACGTGGCGTATTTTCGACCGATAGTTTTTTCTACCATGAAGATGAATACCGTTTCGATGCCAAGAAATTACCTGAGTTTCATCAATGTAATTTGACGGGGTTTATTCAGGCACTTTCTTCAAGCGAGCCTGTGGTGATTTGTGATAATACCAATCTGTGCCACTGGGAATACATGGCCTATGAAGCGGCGGCAAAAGCCTTAGGTTATCAAGTTAGAATTGTGCTTGTGGGTGAACTAAGCAGTCTGGCTCATCAGCAGGAATGCGCGAAACGTAATCGCCATGGCGTTCCTTTGGCACAAATTCAGCGGATGGCGAAGGGATTTGAAGATTTTTAATGTCAGGTACTTACTTAATTGTTGAGTATTGTGATCTGTAGCAATCAATTTTAAGCATGGGTCCCGCAGTGTTTTCGCCCTGTCATAAGTCTGTTGTACTCTGTTTCAACGTTCTGCTTTGTCTATGTGCATGTGTGTGGCTCATACATTCGCCTTATCTATTTGACTGTGCACTTTAAGCTTGATCCCAAAGACAGTTTATCCATATAAGTCTGCGTATAATGCGCTAACTTGTGTGGCATTGAAGGGCCAATGCAAGATTGCTGCTGGCTTGATCGATACCATTGAGCACAAGCGGACGTTTATCAGAGGAAAGAGCCATGCTCATTAAAATTTTACTAACAGTCTTAGTTATTGCTGGCGCTTGGTTTTTGCTGGTGAAACGCAAGCGTCAGATTGAACCTCAGGCTGTTAATCTCAGTTCAAAGCGTTTTAGTGAACCGCTGTGGCGCCGATACCTGTTGACGGGTGTGTTTGTGGTGATTGGATTTAGCCTGCTGAGTTACAGTGTTTGGTATTGGCGCGATCAGCATAGAATTGTCACTGTGAGAATTGTGTCACCGAATGCCGACAATAACGGCGAGTATCGTGTGCGAAAAGGGGATATCTCAGACTCGAAAATGGTCACTATCGATGGCATCCATATTCGCTTTTCGACCCAAGAACGGTTGGCAATTATCGAAACCGATTAAGGCATATTTATTTTACTAAATTACCTTGCACGCCTTTTCATTGCCAACTTATGCGGTAAACTAGCGACAATTTTTTAGCCTGCACTTAAGTGGAATCGTTAACTTAAGTTTTTTTTCAGGAGGACAAATGATTACTGCTTATGTCTATGATAATCGTCACCTTACTGTGACAGAGCTCGGCATACTGGACAGTATTCCCGCGTCGACCATTTGGTTAGATCTGTATAAACCCGATGATGAGGAGCGAGAGTGGTTAAGTCATTTTTCTGTTGAAGAAGTGCCTGACGAAGAAGATATCAATGAAATTGAGGCCTCAGCACGTTTTTATCAAAACAGTGACGGCTTGCATATTAATTCGTTATTCCCACAGCGTGTCGGCCAAGATGTGCGCGGCGTTAACGTTTCCTTCAACCTTCGTAGCAATTTTTTACTGACAATTCGTGAAGAAGACGTAGGTCTTATCCGTTTGCTGCGTAACTATTTGCGTTTAGGGCGGTTAGAAGTATCGACACCGCAGGAATTGTTTCTCGAATTATTTAATCTGAAAGTGGATTATCTATCTGACTTAATTGAAGACGTTTACACTGTACTTGAAAATGTCGGTGAGCAAGTATTTGATAACGATGAACTTGACGATGTATTTAAGCTCATCACTCTGCAAGAAGACTCTAATGGTAAAATTCGATTAAGTTTGCTCGATACTCAGCGTTCACTGCGTTATATGCAGCGTTATTATCGTGGCCAGTTATCCGATGAACATTTAAAGGACTTGCGGGAAATGTTGTCGGATATCGAGTCGCTGATGCCCCACAGTCAGTTTATTTTCGATAAGTTAAACTTTCTGCTCGATGCGGCCATGGGTTTCAGTGGTCTGCAACAGAACAAAATCATCAAAATCTTCTCGGTTGCCGCAGTGGTGTTTCTACCACCGACCTTGATTGCCAGTAGTTATGGGATGAACTTTACCAGCATGCCTGAGCTTGAGTGGCAATACGGTTATCCTATGGCGATTGTGATGATGTTAGCCAGTGCCGCAGGTACTTACTTCTTCTTTAAACGTAAGCATTGGTTATAAGCCTGGCGCGAGCTGTGTTTATTTCTTGAATTAACAATAAGGGTCGAATGCAATATTCGACCCTTATTGTTATCACTTTTATTAATCATGTTCATTCAATGACTTTTATTCAATGAGTGAGACTCGATGACTTTGCTTAAATGAGTGAAGCTCGTTAGACATAATCGTTAAGCCAGTTTCTTAATCAACTACTTACGACTATCGCCGCCAAAGTAGTAACTCACTCGCTCGCGCGGATTCAAATACTCGTGGACTTTTTCAGGAAGCGCCGCAGGTGGTAAGCAGCGCACTATGCTGATCCCTTCAATTTCCAGATCAACGATAGGCGCCTGATCTTTAGGCACTAAGGCATCGTAAACCAATATTTTTGGACATAGCAGTTTAGTTAAGTTAACCGACATCACCATGGCATATTGACCGCTGGATAATTCCACCACACTGCCTGGGGGGTAAATGCCCAGCATCTTGATCATCTTGCCAATATACTCTTGATTTAGCTTAGTTTTATATTGCTTATACAAATGCCCTAGTGCGGCGTAGGGCATTCTGGCTTTGCCCTGTTGGCTTGGGTAACACAAGGAGTCATATTCGTTCACTACCGCAATCAGTTGCGATACCTTATCGAGAGCCTCTTCCTTTAGGCCTTTGGGATAACCACTGCCATCGAGAAACTCGTGGTGATTGGTGATTGCAGGTAAGGCTGCTTGGGGAAAATTATCGGCTAATTTGAGCAGTTCAATCCCAAGTAATGGATGCTGCTTGATAAAATTAAGCTCTGGTGCTGACCAAGGTGTCGATTTTTTTAGAATTTGTGGTGGGATTTTTAATTTACCCACGTCGTGGAACAGGGCACTGAGACCGACCGTTTCGATTTCACTTCTATCCCATTCCATTTCTTTGGCGATCAGCATAGAGAGGATCGCAACATTCAAGGAGTGGTAGTAAATGCTTTCATCCTGCTTAGCATCACTCATCAAATGCAGCACTAAGTTATCTGAGTTGAGCAGCTGTTCGACTATGGTGTGAACTAAATCTTTGGCGTCATCGACCGCATTTAAGGGGCGATTACGTAGCTTAGAGATGAGGCTGCGCATCATGGCTACTGAGCGGGTAAAATTTTGCTCAGTTTTATTAATGTCACGGCGTAATTTTTTTTGTACTTCGATTTGCTCAGCCTTGTATTGATCCATGTCGTTTTTAAGCACATTGATTTCAGCACTTGGCGGCAATTTGATAGGGTTGACCGCATCAGCATGTATCGGGGCGACGTCGCTGCGTTCTAAATCGACGATGACATGTTCGATGCCCAGATTTTTAATCAACTCAATTTGCGCAGCTTGTTTAATATGAAAGCTACTGAATAAAAAGGGATGATCTTTCCAAGCCACGGGCAAACGCACAAAGTTGCCGACTTGAAGTTGATGGACTGAAACTTTACAGCTTTTTTTCATATTCTTGTTATCGTGAAGCGTAATGTGGGTTATTTTATCTCAATGATGCTGCTTTACAATTACTTAACTAACATGTCAGCATAGTAAGCCTAGAAAGTAGCCACTCCATTGAGGAAGTATGGACTTTATTGAAGTATACCCTAATGCGTTGCCGAATGACTTGTGTGACCGTCTCATTCTGGCATTTGAGCAACATGCTGGCGTTGTTGATGGACAAACGGGCAATGGCGTCGATTTGGAGAAGAAGATCAGCCGCGATTTGACCTTAGATAGTTTCGTCGACCTGCAGCCCATCAGAAACGAACTCTTAGGTTATACCTTAAAGGGCGCAGTAGATTATTTTACAAAATATTCAATGGCATTAATGGGTGCGGTTGCTGTGTCAGTGAGTGATGAGCAGGGCCAACCAGTGACGTTAACTCCGACTAATTTTGCGACGCTGGGTGCGCCTAGGGCCGATGGCTTAGTGAAGTATTTGTATCGCAGTGGCAGTATTAATATTCAAAAGTATCAGCAAAATAAAGGCGGTTATCCCCATTGGCATTCGGAGCAATTCCCGCAGAATGGCCACAATGAAGCTCTGCATCGCGTCGTGCTCTATATGTTTTATTTAAATGATGTGGAAGAGGGCGGCGAAACCGAATTTTATTATCAACAGCGTAAAATCTCCCCCAAAAAAGGCACTATGGTGATAGCGCCTGCGGGATTTACTCATTCACATCGGGGAAATAAACCTGTGAGTGGTGACAAATATATTGCCACTTCTTGGATCATGTTTAATCGAGCCGAACAGTTATATGCGGTGATTGCCTGATAGTATCCCAGTTTATTACACTGGGATACGGATCCTAAAGAGTGCCCCTTCTAAGCGACTTTCTTCAATTTTTAAGCTGCCACCGTAGCTGTGAACGATTTCATCACAGACAGCTAATCCGATCCCTTGCCCAGGAGACTGAGTATCGGCACGCACGCCACGTTGGATAATCTTCTGTCTTAAGCTTTCTTCAACACCAGGGCCATCATCTTCAACAATGAGTTCAAACTCACCTTGTGAGTTAATTTTAGCCGATACATGCACTTGGCTGATACACAGTCGGAAAGCATTTTCCATAAGGTTGCCACAAAGCTCCATTAAGTCACCCTTGTTACCGGGGAACATCAAAGAGGGGGAGATGTTGGCCGAGAACTGCACTTGTTTTTCTCGATAAATTTTAAACAACATTTGTGCTAATTGATCGACTAAGGGCGCGATAACAGTTTGTTCTTGCTTCAGGCCTTGGCGGCCTAACATGGCCCGTTTTAATTGGTATTTGACCAGCTGATCCATCTGGCTGACTTGTTCCATGATCTTTTCGCTTGCCGATTGTTTACTCAAACTGGCGTCATCTGTAATGGCATGCACGGCGGCTAAGCGGGTTTTAAGACTGTGTGCCAAGTCATTCATAGCATTTTGATAGCGCTGTTGTTGGGCACTAGATTGTTGCAACATCTGGTTGAGTGCTTGCGTTACGCCTTCAAGTTCAACAGGATAGCCCTCAGAAAGTGATTTACTCTTACCTTGGTTAATTGATTGCAGTTCATTTTGCATCCGTACCAAGGGACGCATGCCCCAATAGGCGGCGCTGACCAATAGAATTAAGGCTAAGGCCAATACCATAGCTAAACGAATATAAGTACGTTTACTGAACTTACTGTATTCTTGCTCCAGTTTGGCGGCATCTTTCATGACGAGGAGGTTGTAATGCACACTGGCAATTTCGACCGCGAGCAAATAGACGAAATAACCTCTGTCGTCAGCCATGGTGAGGTAGTAGGGCGGGGAGTCGTTACGGATTTCGTTAAAACGCTCACAGGTATCAAATAAGCCACGATCTACTGCGAGGGATGAGGTCCAAACCTGCTTAAATTTGTCATCGCAACTCGCTATTACATAGCGCTCTTGTTTATTATTTTCTTCTAACCAAGCACTGGTATCGGGGATAAGATCGTGCTCCCGTAATTCGGCGGCGACTTGGGGAATTTCGGCAATGAGTTGGGCAGTTTCTTCGTTATAACTATTTTGCGCATGCAGAATATTAACCATCCATGCGAGACCAAAACCCACTAAGGTAATAATTGATAGCGAGGTGAGAAACATCCGTGTCAGCAGACGTTTCTTGAATTTTAATCTTAATTGCATGGCAGGTTAAATTTATATCCTTGGCCGCGGATGGTCACTATGGGGTTATCGATACCATCGCGGGTCAGTTTTTTACGCAGGCGGCTGACCATGACTTCAATCGTATTGGGATCGCCTTCCTTATCACCATAAATCACATCGAGTAAACGTTGCTTGGCGACAACCTCATGACAATGGCGCATCAAATATTCGAGGATTAAATATTCAAAGGCAGTGACCTCCATGACTTCGTCACCCAGAGTGACTTGTTTGGCGGCGAGATCGAGTTTCAATTCTCCACTGCAAATCACGGGTTTAACAAAACCTGCGCTACGGCGCACTAAGGCATCAAGCCTTGCGACAAGCTCTTCTTTTTGAAAGGGTTTCACTAAATAGTCATCGGCTCCGGCGTTTAGGCCTTCAACTTTATCCTGCCAATTAACTCGTGCCGTGAGAATTAATATCGGTGCTTTAAGACCCGCTTCACGGAGTTGTTGAATTAAGCTAATACCATCTTGATCGGGTAGCCCTAAATCGACAATGGCGACATCTATGGGATAATTAGTGGCTTGATAAAAACCTTCTTTGGCAGTCAGTGCCACTTGAACTTGATTGCCGAGATCGCTTAATTGCACTTTTAAGTGGTGGGATAAAATAGGATCGTCTTCAACAACCAAAATTCTCATAATATAATGCCTTAAAGTGTATGAGCTAAAGCTTTAGCAAACTAGTCTACGCAAAATCACACTGATAACCAAATAGAGGATCAGCATATCTTAGTTGAACTTAACCTTTGCTGACCGAGTTGAACTTGTGGTCAAAATAAGTACTAATTAATTGTTGAATAAGAAGGTTTTTCCGTTAAAGTGTTAGCGTATCGGGGAATTTCCCCAAGGCGATTTTTGTTTTCTGATCCGCAAAATGCCGTTGCCACACATAATCGCGCCTAAGGTAAATAACATCACCGCCATCATGATAAAAGACAATCTCAACCAAGGCATTTCTTGCGCTAATCGCAGATGTATCGCTTCAATGGTTGTGACGCCCCATACGGCAAAGACACTTATAAATAATAAAATTTGTAATAAACGAAGTAAGTAAACTGAGTTAAAAAATAAGACCAAAGGCGCAAGTGCAAAAGGAATAGCAAAGTTAATTTGTTCGTAACGTACGAAGTGGGCACTCAATAACCAGCATGCAATCAGGATCCAAAGACTTCTCCACCACATTTATACCCCTCCCATTAAACGTATTAAAATAGTAAACATAATGTATCTAAAAACAAACTTCCGTACTATTGGTGCGTTCACATTTTGCTAACAATAGACATGTTAACTGTATTGCGTTCAAACAAAAACGCCCAACACTGAAGCTGGGCGTCATTTTGGTCTTTGTGAGGTTTAGTTCGATTTATCTAAATGATGAACTTGCTCATCAAAACTTCTAGCAACTTTACCCGCTTGAGTGTTGTTAAACACTTGCTCGTTAAATTCGCCCTCTGATTTAGCAATAATTACAGTTGCTACGCAATCACCAGTGACGTTTACAGCAGTACGTACCATGTCGAGTAAGCGATCGACACCGATAATCAGGGCAATCCCTTCCACTGGTAAGCCAACTTGATTTAACACCATGGCCAGCATGATAAGTCCGACACCTGGAACACCCGCGGTACCAATTGATGCTAACGTGGCTGTCACAACAACAACGGCATAATCGGTTAGTGAGAGCTCAATGCCAAAAACCTGCGCAATAAACACAGTGGCAACGCCTTGCATGATTGCTGTGCCATCCATATTAATGGTAGCGCCTAACGGTAGCGTAAAAGCGGCGATTTTATTATCGACACCTAATCTATGTTCAGACGCTTCTATGGTAATGGGTAAAGTGGCATTTGAACTGGCGGTTGAAAAAGCAAACAACTGCACATCGCGCATTTTACGAATGAATATTAAGGGGTTGAGGCCTGAGAAAAGTTTTAAAAGGATTGGATAAACGATAAACGCATGGACCAGTAATACACCTAAGACCACGAAGAAATATTGAACCACACTACCAAAGGTCTCTAAACCGAGTGTTAATGCAAGTTTTGCCATCAGCGCAAACACACCATAAGGCGCGAGTTGCATGATCAGTGTCACGACACGCATGATGACTTCATTTAAATCTTCAAACAACGCCGCAATACGTTTGCCGCGCTCACCAATATGGGCAATAGCAAAGCCAAAAATGACCGCAAAAATAATAATTTGCAGCATATTACCTTCGCTCAATGCCTGCATCGGATTGGTAGGCACTATGTTTATCAGCACATCAGCAAGACTTGGGGCTTCTTTTGCGACGTACTCCATTTTTTCTGACGCCAGTGAGGCGTTTCCAGGATGTATAAGGACTGCGCTGACAATCGCAATCACTAAGGCAATGGCGGTTGTGAATAAATAGAAGGCGAGGGTTTTCCCCCCTAAGCGGCCTAATTTTGAAGGTTCACTCAATGAGCAAGTTCCGCAAACTAATGAAATAAAGACTAAAGGAACGACTAACATTTTTAAGCTGGAGATGAAGATAGTACCGATAACATGCAAGAAACCTTCAGTAATATAATCTTTTACTATATCGCTTTCTGGAAAGGCATTGCGGAGAATGAGGCCTAAAGCAATACCTGTTCCCATACCGATCAGAATTTTACTTGTAAGGCCGAGTTTATTTTTTATAGAAATTGCCATAGAGAGTCCTGTGTGTTTTTTATACATTCTATTTTTTGGCGCTCACAAGACTAGCAAGAAAATCGTGAAGATGAAATGACAATTAATGTTAAAGTATTTATCAGATTTGCGAAATAAAATAAGATAGTTATGGGAAAGTTGCGTGAAAATTGTGTAATGTTAGCCTATAAGTAATAAGCGTCTCGCTTAGGTATTATCATCAGAGTAACAGGGAGCCTGACAATGAAGTCAGCGTATAAGGTTTTTCTCGCAGGATTGTGTTCGCTTTTATTATCAGCATGTGGTGGTGGGGGCAGTATCTCTGATGATGGTTCCGGTACTCCGCCGACGCCAAGTGTCGTCACTGTCACTCTGAGTATTACTAATACGGATATTTCTGCTTTAGCACCTGCCACAGTATCAGCTAAAGTTGTTGATTCGAAACTCGGTTCCTTGGCTGGTGAATTAGTTACTTTTACTCTGAGTAATTCTAATATTGGGTCTTTTGATCCTAGTACGGCAACGGCATTAACGAATACCGAAGGTGTTGCTACTATTATTTTAAATACAGCAACTATTGCGGGTGCAGGTACTGTCACTGGCAAAGTTGATACTGGGGAGTCTGGGAAAATTGGTTTTGTGATGAAAGGTGATGGCGGTGAAGCGGGTGGAGGTGCACAAGTTAATTTAGCCTTAACTGATATTACAGGCTTACCTATTCAAACTATTACATCCTTAAATCCAGGTAAGTTAACTGCTACTATCACCGGCATTAATAAACCCACGATAGTGACCTTTGACAATGATATTGGGGACCTTCCTATCAAAACTGCTGTAACAAATAGTCAGGGAAAGGCTAGTGTTGATATTTATGCTGGTAATACGTTAGGTGCAGGAACTATCGTTGCCTCTTTAGCTAGTGGTGAAAAAGGTAATACAGTAGTGGTGGTTGGTGCTACAAATGTAGTCATGGGTAGTGGAAGTCCTTTTGTTGCTGGTAAAGCAAGTGTTAGTTCAAGTGATTTAACTGCAGGTGGCACCGCGACTATTTCTGTCGTTATCCAGGACGATCAAGGTAAGCCTTTTACCCAACCTGTGGATGTTAAGTTTTCATCGGCCTGTTCAACTAAATCATCACCAGAAGCCATAATAAGTTCACCCGTACCCTCTGTGAATGGCGTAGCTACAACGACTTACCTTGCAAAGGGCTGCGTTGGAGATGATCCTATTAATGTTACTGCTAACGCAGGTGGATTAAATCTTTCAGCTACGGGCACTATTAAAGTACTTCCTGCTAACGTGGGAAGCATTATATTTATGTCTGCGACACCGCAAAATATCGCCATTTTAGGTACAGGTGGCTCAGAATCTTCTGAAGTTAAATTTAAGGTACTTGACACAAATAGTAATCCGGTAAGTAACCAGTTAGTTAACTTTAGTTTGAACACTACGACGGGAGGCATAGTGCTTGACCCATCAAGTGCAACGACTAACAATCAAGGCATTGTTCAGACAGTTGTAAGAACAGGGACTGTTGCTACTTCGGTAAGAGTAACAGGCACTATTGCTGGCTCTTCGCCAGTTATTTCAAGTCAATCAAGTCAGCTCATCATCTCGACAGGGATACCCGATCAAGACAGTTTTTCACTTTCTGCAACAGTACTCAATGCTGAAGGTTGGAACGTTGATGGCACCAAAGTGACCGTTACTGCACGCCTAGCCGATGCATTCAATAACCCTGTTCCAGATGGCACAACAGTATCTTTTACCACTGAAGGTGGCTCTATTGAAGATGCTTGTCAGACTGTTAAAGGTACATGTAGTGTTGTTTGGACGAGTCAGTTAACTAGGCCTGAAGGGCAGTCTCTTATTGACGCAACAGGCGCATTAATTCGCAATCCTATTGCGACACTTGCGCCTAATTTAGGTAATTATTATGGCCAGAAATATGGTGGTCGAGCAACTATTACTGCTACTGCGATTGGCGAAGAATCCTTCCCAGATCTTAATGGCAATGGTCGCTTTGATTCTTCTGAAGCAACAGCATTTTTAACTCAAAAAGATGTAAGTGGTAAGCCATTTGATTTGGATGATGCTTTCAATGATTATAATGAAGATGGCATTTTTAATCCTCAGCAAGCGGGTGGACAAATTGGTGGGGAATTAGAAGAGTTAATTGATTTTAATTCTAATGGTGTTTTTGATATAAAAGATAGTAAATATAACGGTGTACTCTGCTCTGAGCCTGCACATGCTGCTTGTGCTGATGGTATTACAGATTCAAAATCACTATATGTGAGAGGCAGTTTAGTGATTGTCATGTCAGGAAGTACTGCTTATGCGACTCCGATTGCTGATGTGCTTATCGACGATAGTTACAGCATCAGCAAAGACCAACGTATTGACTTAATAGGTAAAGATGCCGCTACTGTTTATTTCACTATATCTGACTTACATAACCAACAAATGCCTGCTGGTAGTATTGTTAGATTTAAAGCAAGCGCAGGTTCTGTTGCTAGCAGTGCTCAATATATTTGGCCAAGTAGTAACTATAACGCGGGACGTGAGTTTAGTGTGACACTGAAAGGTGAAGAGCAACCTAATGCAGGTACTCTTATTGTTGAGGTTGAAACCCCTAATGGGTCAGTGACTCAGGTTCTATCTATTCCGATTAGAATCAGCTAGTTTTAAGGACCTTATCCAAATAAAAAGAGCATCTAAGGTGCTCTTTTCTATTGTAGGTCTGTCGAATTTTATAATGATGTAGTTCCAGCGTTAGGAATAATTCCTAACGCTGGAACTGATACACGCTGCCTAGTTTCATAATCTGTGTCAGTTCATCCAGAGCTGTTCGAGATTCGATGATTAGCTGAGGGTCTGCAAGATCTTGGGTGGTTAATCTGTCTCGATAATGTTTGTCTACCCAAAGGTTTAAACGAGTAAATAAAGCATCATTCATCAGAGTGTGTTGATTTACCGCTGCGACTTCCACTTCATTCATGGCGACACGTAAACGAAGACAAGCAGGACCGCCACCGTTTTGCATGCTTTGTTTTACGTCGAAATAAAGCACTTGCTTAATCGGCGTGTTTAACGTGAGTAATTCGTTCAAATAGGCAAATACCGCGGGATTTTCTTGGCAATCTGTTGGGGCAATAATCGCCATTTCACCGGATGGCAACGTAATAATTTGAGTATTGAATAAATAGCTTTTGACTGCGTCGTTAATTGCTACTTTCGCGGTTGGCACTTCAATGAAATACAGCTCAGTGTCGAGTTTACGTTTAATTTCATCGATCTTATTCTGGGTATTTAAGAAGGCTTGTTCGTGGTAGAACAGGACATTTTGATTACCTACTGCGATAACATCGTTATGGAATACACCTTGATCAATCACATCAGGATTCTGTTGGATGAAGACGCAATTATCGTCTTCCAGCTGATGTAAGCGTGCGACTGCCATCGACGCTTCTAAGGTTTGTCTTGCTGGATATTTTTGCGGTTTAGGTGCATTGGGATTAGTGGCTTCTTGTCCATAAACAAACAGCTCAACACCAGCATGGCCGTATTCATTGCAGAGACGAGTGTGGTTTGCGGCACCTTCATCACCGAAGCTATTATGCTCAGGTAAGTGACTATGGTGATGAAAATAGTGGGGATCACTGAAAGTTGCTGTTAATATGCGCCCCGTTGTCAAAGGCTCGATGCTGCGATGCAGTTTGTCGACTAAATTTGCTGGGGTGAAATGCAGTTTGCCGTCACGTGTATCTGCACTTGGTGAGACGGTAGCGGCATTGGCTGTCCACATACTGGAAGCACTGCAACAGGCATTAAGTAACATAGGCGCTTCTTTTGCCGCTTGTTTTAATACATTAGCATCAGAGCCGGAAAATCCAATTCGGCGCAATGTATAGAGATCTGGGCGCTCTTGAGGAGCTAATATTCCTTGAACCATGCCCATATCGGCTAGTGCTTTGGCTTTTTGGAGTCCTTGTTTTGCTGCAGCTTTGGGGTTGGAAACTAAGGCGGCATTGCTAAGTGAGGCTACATTGCCAAAAGACAACCCTGCGTAATTGTGTGTTGGTCCAACGAGTCCATCAAAATTCGCTTCAAAGTGCTTCATTGCTTATCCTTGTGATAGGGAAAGTTATTATTTGTTCATATGGTCCCTGAGGGAACCCAGTATACTGAAGCTTTTCGAGTGCACAAGCGGACGGTTTTGTGCTCAAAGCGACTTTTTCACGATAAATGCATAACTATTTCTTGCTTGCTGGCAAATAATGAAATATTAGTTTTTAATTACGCATATTATATTTTTACATTTTTTCAACTTTGATTAAAAAGTGACTCGCTGGTACATATAAAAGAGGGATTAACTTGAAACTATCAGTACAACCCTCTATATATGGTGCCAATTTCCACCTTCTTGAGATTTTTTGGCGCAAATTAAACTATGGGTAAATCGCTAGTTATTGTCGAATCACCGGCCAAAGCTAAGACTATTAATAAATATCTTGGCAAAGAATTCATCGTTAAATCGAGCGTAGGTCACATCCGTGATCTGCCGACATCATCGACTTCAGAAGGCAATGAAAAGGTTAAATCCGCTGCCGAAGTTAAGAAGATGTCGCCAGAAGAAAAAGCTCAATATAAAAAGGTGAAAGATCAGCAAGCGCTAGTGTCTCGTATGGGCGTAAACCCTGAAAAGGGCTGGGCGGCTAAGTACCAAATTTTGCCGGGTAAAGAAAAAGTCGTTAAAGAGTTACAGGCACTTGCCGATTCTGCTGACCAAATCTATCTCGCAACCGACTTAGACCGTGAGGGAGAAGCTATCGCCTGGCATTTGCAAGAGGTGATTGGTGGTGATCCTTCACGGTATCAACGTGTTGTTTTCAACGAAATTACTAAGTCTGCGATTCAAGATGCTTTTAGTAAACCGTCGACACTCGACACTAACATGGTTAATGCCCAACAAGCGCGCCGCTTCTTAGACAGAGTTGTCGGTTTTATGGTGTCGCCTCTGCTGTGGAAAAAAGTCGCTCGTGGTTTATCCGCTGGGCGAGTGCAGTCGGTTGCCGTGCGTTTAGTGGTCGAACGCGAAAGCGAAATCAAAGCCTTTGTGCCTGAAGAATTTTGGGATGTACACGCAGAGCTCAATACGCCCGCTCAAGAAGCTTTGCGGATGGAAGTGGTTAAGCATCTAGATGCTGCCTTTAATCCTATCAATGAACAGCAAGCGATGGCTGCGGTTCAAGCGTTATCTGCGGCAAGTTTTACTGTGCTGGCCCGCGAAGATAAAGCGACTCAAAGTAAACCATCGGCTCCTTTTATTACGTCGACACTGCAACAGGCCGCGAGTACACGTTTAGGTTTTGGTGTAAAGAAGACCATGATGATGGCGCAGCGACTTTACGAAGCTGGTCATATCACTTATATGCGTACCGACTCGACCAATTTGAGTCAAGAAGCCGTTGAAAACTTGCGCGATATGATTGCCAAAGAATTTGGTGATAAGTATCTACCCGCCGAACCGATTCGATACGGATCAAAAGAAGGCGCACAAGAAGCTCACGAAGCGATTCGCCCATCAAACGTTCAAGTGCAAGCAGCGACCTTATCTGACATGGAGCGTGATGCTCAGCGCTTATATGAGCTTATTTGGCGCCAGTTTGTCTCATGTCAAATGACACCTGCACAATATGATGCCACTAAGTTGACCGTAAAAGCGGGTGATTATGAGCTCAAAGCCACGGGACGTACCTTACGTTTTGATGGTTGGACTCGCGTACAAACAGCGCTTAAGAAGAAAAACGAAGAAGACAATACTTTACCATTCGTGGCACAGGGCGATGTATTAGCATTAAAAGAATTGCTGCCTAAACAACATTTTACTAAGCCGCCAGCACGATACAGCGAAGCTTCTTTAGTAAAAGAATTAGAAAAACGCGGCATTGGCCGCCCATCAACTTACGCAACCATCATTTCAACGATTCAAGATCGTGGTTATGTAAAAGTTGAGAATCGTCGTTTCTATGCCGAAAAAATGGGTGAAATTGTCAGCGAACGATTGGTGAGCAGTTTTGCTGATTTGATGAGCTATGACTTTACTGCCAGCATGGAGCAAACATTAGATGATGTGGCTCGGGGCGAGTTAGACTGGAAAAAAGTACTCGATGGTTTCTATGCTGACTTTACTAAGCAATTAGAAAAAGCGGAGCTGGATCCTGAAGAAGGTGGCATGCGTCTTAACCAAATGGTGATGACGGATATCAAGTGCCCAACCTGTGGTCGTCCTATGGGTATCCGCACGGGAACGACTGGGGTTTTCCTTGGTTGCTCTGGTTATGAATTGCCCCCTAAAGAACGCTGTAAGACGACGATGAACCTCACGCCTGGCGTTGAGGCGATTAGCGAAAACAGTGAAGATGCCGAAACAGATGCACTGCGTGCGAAGCACCGTTGTAGTATTTGTGGCACGGCAATGGACAGTTACCTGATCGATGAGAAGCGTAAGTTACACGTCTGCGGTAACAATCCAATCTGTGAAGGCTATGAAGTCGAAGAAGGCCAATTCAAGATCAAAGGCTATGAAGGTCCACTGATTGAGTGTGATCGCTGTGGTCACGATATGGAACTGAAAAATGGTCGTTTTGGTAAGTATTTCGGTTGTACTAACGAGGAATGTAAAAATACTCGTAAACTGTTGAAAAATGGTGAGGCGGCGCCGCCAAAAGAAGATCCTATTTATTTACCCGAACTGAAATGCAGTAAATCGGATGCCCATTTCGTATTACGTGATGGTGCAGCGGGTATCTTCTTAGCGGCCAGTACTTTCCCTAAATCACGTGAAACCCGTGCACCTCTGGTTGAGGAGCTGGTTCAATACCGTGAGCTGCTATGGCCTAAGTATCAGTATTTAGCGGATGCGCCAGTCACTGATGATGAAGGCAATAAGGCTGCGGTGAAGTTTAGCCGTAAGACGAAAGAGCAATACGTTGCGACTGAAGTCGATGGCAAAGCCACGGGTTGGTCTGCGCATTACGTCAATGGTAAGTGGGTGAGTGAATCTACCAAGAAGGCCAAGAAAGGCGCATAGTGACTGATTAAGCTAGCTTAACGCTAATAGAACAACAAAAAGCCAAGTCAAATATGACTTGGCTTTTTGTTTGCATTTTTTCGATATTAATTTGTTGCTATAGATAATAATTCAAACATGTTGAGTACTTTACACGTACAGATACAAACTGACTAACAATGACACGGTAGCATGAGTGGCAAATGTGTCGCTAATTCAACTTAACGGTAAGCAAATAGAGACTGATCACCATTTCTTTTTAGGTTGAAACAGCATATCGATATCATCTTCTTCATTTTTAGGTCTAGGCGCACTGGGCTCAGATTGTTTCTGTGCACCCATAATTTCATCAAGTAATTGTTTAGCCTCATCGACTTTACGCCCAATGAAGGGATCATTAGGCGTTTGTGCCTTAATGGCGTGTAATGTTGATAGGGCTTTGGTTACCATTTGTTTTGATGAGCCATATTGCTTCATAAAGCTGGCCGCGCGGGCACGAGAAAGCATAGAATCGACATTGATTCTGAGCTGTAAACTGTCGATGCGGCTTTCTTCTTGAGCAAAAATGCTCGGATCGACTTTACCTTTATTATGCTCGGCTCTGAGTATCGCCTTTAATTTTTTTAAGGTTTGAACAAGCGCTAAAATTTGCTTGTCATTATCGGGTAGTCTGAAATTCTCAATTGGAGGAGTTTGAGGTTGTCCAGACTGTAAGCTTGTTATTTGATTATTGATATCGGCTAAGCGGCGTTGGTAGTCTGACTGTTGTTGGCCATTACTGATCGCTGTTGCAGATTGCAAGGCATCTTGTACACGCCGGTACAAAACCAACACTATATTCGTGCTACAAGGCATCATTCCTGTGTTTGATAACACAGTTTCAGTTTCATCGATAATTGCTCTTTGACGGGCAAATTCAATGCGACGCTCAGCCTCTACACGTTCTTTTTGTTGCTGTAATACGTTAATTCCGATAACAAGCAGTAAAAGCGCACCGATGAGGATCAGAACCAAGGTGAATGACATAGATGTTCCATTATTTATCCAATTGAGCTAATGCTACAATAAATCAATAAACTAGCATAGTTATCTTAGCCTAGGTTATCATTTCTGTCGTATGAATCTGTAGACTTGTGCTCTATATTCCTATTTGCTTTAATTTTTACTATATACTATAACGATTGATTATAGCTGAGAGTGCTTTGAGGGCTCAGTTGTTAATGGCATTTTGCGTGTTTGAGACAAGGAAATAAGATGAAACTGCAACAACTCAGGTATATTGCTGAGGTCGTAAAACATAACCTCAATGTATCGGCGACAGCTGAAAACTTGTATACCTCTCAACCTGGGATCAGTAAACAAGTTCGTATGCTTGAAGATGAGTTGGGGATCCAAATATTTGGTCGTAGCGGTAAGCATTTAACCCATGTCACACCTGCGGGTTTGCAAGTGATCAGCATTGCCAATGATATTTTAGGTAAAGTTGAAAGTATCAAAAAAGTGTCTGAAGAATATACTAAGCCAGATCAAGGTGAGTTAAATATTTCCACAACAGATACTCAGGCACGCTATGCATTACCGACGATAATTCGTCAGTTTATTGATCGCTATCCTAAAGTGAACTTGCATATGCACCAAGGGACACCGTCGCAGATCAGCGAACAGGCGGCTCGCGGTGATGCAGATTTTGCCATTGCGACCGAAGCAATGCATTTATATTCAGATCTGATAATGTTGCCTTGTTACCACTGGAACCGCTCTATCGTTGTGCCCAAAGACCATCCTCTTGCGACCCGCAATCAAGGCAGCTTGATTAGTATCGAAGATTTAGCGCGTTTCCCCTTAGTGACCTATGTCTTTGGTTTTGACCGTGCTTCTGAAATTGAGAAAGCGTTCAATCGGGCCAATTTAGAGCCGCGTGTCGTCTTTAGTGCGACCAGTGCCGACGTGCTTAAAACCTATGTTCGTTTAGGATTAGGCGTGGGCGTCATCGCGTCTATGGCCATTGATCCAAATGTTGATAAAGATTTAGTCGCTATTGATGCTGGCCATTTGTTTGCCCACAGTACGACTAAAATTGGTTTTAGGAAGGGCAGTTTCTTGCGCAGTTATATGTATGATTTTATTCAGCACTTTGCGCCGCATTTAACCCGTGATGTGGTGGAGAAAGCCGTAGCATTACGGGATCAACAGCTCATAGATGAAATGTTTGCCGATAAAAATCTGCCAATGCGTTAACTTGGATGATTTACAAACATAAAAATGCCGCTAATAAAAGTGGCATTTTTATGGGTTTAGCGATTAAGATAAATCGACTTTATCCATCTCGAGTTGCGCAAGGGCAATAACTGCTTGAGTGCGGTTGCGAACGCCAAGTTTTCTAAATATGGCAGTCGCGTGCGCCTTGATGGTCGCCTCAGACACGCCAAGATCGTAGGCTATTTGTTTATTTAATAACCCTTCGGCAAACATCTGCAACACTTTATATTGTTGCGGCGTGAGATCGGATAACTTGCTGGCCATTTTATCAATGGCATCGTCATTGATAGCAATAATCTCAGTGCCTTTAGGCAACCAAATATCACCGAATAACACCGCACTTAGCGCCTCTTTTAGGGTTTCCATTGAAGCTGATTTAGGGATAAAACCACTGCTGCCATAATGAATCGCACGGCTAATGGTATTGATATCCTCGTGGGCTGAAATCACCACAACGGGTAACTCAGGATAATGTGAGCGTAGGTGGATAAGCGTGGAATAGCCGTGGGACCCGGGCATCTGCAGATCTAACAGTACAAGATCGTAATCGACGCTTCGAACATCCAATACAGATTGCAGTGCGTCAGCACTGTCGGCTTCAAACCACTGTGCATGCTCGAAAGCGCTGGTCAGCGCTTGACGTAGTGCATTTCTGAACAATGGATGATCGTCTGCGATAATAATATTTAAGTTTTCTAGCTTCATGGCTTTTATGATTATGTTCGGTGCGCGTGAAGATTGAACTCAATGTAACAGAAAAGTAATCAAGGATCCTATTGCTTTATTCAGGAATAAGGACAAAATTTTGATATGTTTCTGGTTGTTAGACTTTGGTCGGTGTTTTACGGGGAAAAAGATGGACCGTATGGTTTCAATTGAAAGCCCGAAAGTACGGGCTAACCTATACTTTAAAATCGTCTAAAAACTACCCATATGTCCACACTTTTGTAGGATTTCGTTGTTCGTCAACCGCAACAAAGGTGAACACACCACGTATGGCATGCTCTCGATGGTCTTGATACATGTCTTCGACATAGATGTTGACTTCAACTTTTAATGACGTATTACCTACATAGATCACACGAGCGATGAGTTCTGCTAGTGTGCCAGCTGGGATAGGCTTTTTAAAATCAATTCTATCGGAACTCACTGTGACTAAGGTTTTACGGCAGAAACGAGTTGCCGCAATAAAGGCTGTTTCATCCATCCACGCTAAAGCTTCACCACCAAATAACGTATTGTGATGGTTGGTGATTGAGGGAAATACTGCTTTAATCACACGCGCTTCTGAGGAATCAATTCGAGTTTGAATCGCGTCAGGAAAAGGTGTTTCAGCGGCTTCGATTCGTGAGGTATTTTCGGTGTTTGTGGACATGGGGATAAGCGACATACAGCAACCTAAGGTAATGCAGCAAAATAAGCTCGAATTATAAAGATTTATGGTGGTTAAAGATAGAAAACTACAGGCTTTAAGGCGCAGTAGGCATATGACTGAGGATAATGTTATGCTTCCAATAAAAAAACCGAAATGAGATCGGTTTTTTTATTGGACGATTTATTTTACTTCAGATTTATTTGGTTAATAGTGCTTTTCTTTCGCGGGAAGCCGCTGCGAGCTTACGTAGCAGGATTTCAGAGTCGTCCCAATGTAAGCAGGCGTCTGTGATACTTTGGCCATAACAGAGTGGCTGGCCTTCAACGACTTTTTGATTACCTTCTTGTAAGAAGCTTTCAGCCATAATACCTGCGATGGCAGTGCTGCCAGCACGCATTTGAGTCATAATTTCATCGGCGACCATCAGCTGTTTGAGATGGTTCTTCTCACTGTTTCCGTGGCTGAAATCGATAACCATACGTTGAGTTACCCCAACAGATGCAAGCTGTTGACGCGCTTCTTCGATATCTTGTGCGTGATAATTAGGTTTTTTGCCACCACGTAGGATGATATGGCCAAACGGGTTGCCGTGGGTGCGATAGACCGCCATAGCGCCATCTTTATCCGGTGAATAGAAAACATGTGGCACTTGTGCGGCACGCACTGCATCAACGGCAATATTAATGTTCCCATCAGTACCATTTTTAAAACCAACAGGGCAGGACAGTGCTGAAGCCATTTCACGGTGGACTTGGCTTTCCGTAGTACGCGCACCAATCGCACCCCAAGTAATGAGATCCGCTATGTACTGACCGTTCACCATATCTAAAAATTCGGTGGCGATAGGCAATTTTAATTCAGTGATTTGTTGCAGCAACTCGCGGGCAATGCGTAAACCTTTGTTTGGTTCGAAACTGCCATCGAGATCGGGATCTGAAATTAATCCTTTCCAACCGACAATTGTGCGGGGTTTTTCAAAATAGACGCGCATTAAGATACACAAGTCATCTTTCAATTCTTGGTGTAACGCGGCTAAGCGTTGAGCATAATCTAATGCCGCTTTAGTATCGTGGATTGAGCATGGGCCTATGATCACCAATAGACGTTGGTCTTCACCCATAATGATGGCTTCGACTTCACGACGTTGCTGAACCAGATAATCGGCTGCATCTTGAGTTAATGGGAACTCAGATGCCAGTTGCGCAGGTGAGATGACTTTTGCTAATAAGGAAGTGCGTAGTTCGTCTGTTTTTATGGTCATTCAAAATACCGAGCTTGCGTGCGGCGCTTTTCGCCAGATTGCCTCGGATTATAACGAATCGAACCGAGTTGCACAGTGCCAATTGCGTTAATTGTCGGCAACTGTGCAATGAATTTGATTTAAGTTAGTTTCTTTTAGACTTAATTCACTCGGTTTCTTTTGCTGATTTTGGCTTATTAGGCTTAGAACATATGCCGTTCTAGGCCCGTGACATCTAATATTTTAGTGGCAATTTCTTCCACGGAATGATTAGTGGTGTCTATGTAAGGAATGCGTTCGCGTTTAAACAGCATTTCCACTTCTTTGACTTCTAAGCGGCACTGTTTGAGCGATGAGTAGCGGCTATTCTCCATTCGACTCTGACGGATTTCATGTAAACGCACGGGATCAATCGTTAAACCAAACAGTTTTTTCTTATTGCGTTTCAGCGCTTCAGGTAACTTAAGGTTATCCATATCATCTTCGGTGAAAGGGTAGTTTGCCGCTTTTATGCCGAACTGCATTGATAAATACAGGCTCGATGGCGTTTTGCCACAGCGAGAGACCCCAAGTAAAACCAGATCGGCTTGATCCATATGTTTCATGGTCTGGCCATCATCGTTATCCATGGCGAAATTAATGGCATCAATACGCGCTTCATAGCCGTGATTCGCTTTTCCATGGGTTCTATGTACAACTGGAGAGGCAGAAACACCTAAATGTTGTTCGAGTGGGGCCACAAAAGTATTCAAAAAATCATAATCAACCCCTTCACTCGAGTAGATGATGTCGCGGATCTCGGCTTTTACGATGGAATGGAATACTAACGGCCGCTCACCTGTTGTAATAAAACAATCATTAATTTGTCGCTTAACTTGCTCCGCTTTCGTCAATGTTTCGACAAATGGAATCGTAAGTGACTCAAATTCTAATGGAAATTGCGAGAGAACCGCATGACCAAAAACTTCAGCTGTGATCGCTGTCCCGTCGGAGATATAGAATACTTTTGGTGCCATACTGACCTCTTGTAGTAATAAAATTACAAATAAAATTATAGATTTACGCGTGTTCGACAGGAGTGTAAAATGCCGCTGCCCTCGTGTGAAGGGGCCACTGAAATAAACTTGCGGAGATAGAACTGTGCAGCAATACGTACTCTGGTATCAAGAATTAGGCATGGGTGACGTCAACTTGGTTGGCGGTAAAAATGCTTCTCTAGGCGAGATGATCAGCAATCTGGCCAATGCCGGTGTTCAAGTACCTGGCGGATTTGCGACAACTTCCCATGCGTTCAACGAGTTCCTTGAACAAAGCGGAGTTAACCAGAAGATTTATGACATTCTAGCCACACTGGATGTAGATGATGTCAATGCGCTGGCTAAAGTAGGTGCACAGATCAGACAGTGGGTTATCGACACTCCATTTCAACCAGCATTAGAGCAAGCGATTCGTGAAGCTTACGATAAACTTGCCGCTGAAACTAGCGAAGCGTCATTCGCGGTACGTTCTTCTGCAACAGCTGAAGATATGCCAGATGCCTCTTTTGCGGGTCAGCAAGAAACCTTCTTAAACGTAAAAGGATTTGAATCCGTACTGACAGCGATCAAGCATGTGTACGCTTCACTCTTTAACGATCGCGCTATTTCCTACCGTGTGCATCAAGGTTATGAGCACCACGGTGTAGCTTTGTCTGCTGGCGTACAACGCATGGTTCGTTCAGATAAAGCGGCTTCAGGTGTGATGTTCACTATGGACACTGAATCTGGCAATAACGATGTGGTGTTTATCACTTCATCTTTTGGTCTGGGTGAAATGGTTGTTCAAGGCGCGGTAAACCCAGATGAATTTTATGTTCATAAACCTATTTTAGCCTTAGGTCACAAGGCTGTTGTGCGCCGTAATATCGGTAGTAAGCTCATCCAAATGGTGTATTCAGATGATGCTGCTCACGGCAAACAAGTCAAAATTGAAGACGTGACTGCTGACAAACGTCGTCAATTCTCTATCAATGACGCTGAAGTCGAAGAATTAGCCAAACAAGCCATGGTGATCGAAAAACATTACGGTCGTCCAATGGACATCGAATGGGCAAAAGACGGCAACGATGGCAAATTGTATATCGTTCAAGCGCGTCCAGAAACGGTTCGTAGCCGTGAAGATGTGCAATTGATTGAACGTTATCACTTAAAGAGCCGTGGCGCTGTGATCTGTGAAGGTCGCGCTATTGGCCATAAAGTGGGTACTGGCGTAGCCAAAGTATTAACGTCAATCGCCGATATGGATCAAATCCAACCTGGTGATGTGTTAGTGACAGACATGACAGATCCTGATTGGGAACCTATCATGAAGCGCGCAAGTGCTATCGTCACAAACCGTGGCGGTCGTACCTGTCATGCGGCGATTATCGCCCGCGAATTAGGTGTGCCAGCGGTGGTGGGTTGTGGTGACGTGACTGACCGTATCAAGAATGGTCAAATCGTGACTGTTTCTTGCGCCGAAGGTGACACTGGCTTTATCTACGAAGGTAAACAAGAGTTTGAAGTGATTTCAAACCGTGTTGACTCTCTGCCTGCATTGCCAATGAAAATCATGATGAACGTGGGTAACCCTGATCGTGCATTTGATTTTGCCCGTTTGCCAAACGAAGGTGTGGGTCTAGCGCGTTTAGAATTCATCATCAACCGTATGATCGGCATCCATCCAAAGGCACTGCTCGAATTCAATCAACAGGATGCAGCGCTGCAAACTGAAATCAACGAAATGATTGCTGGTTACGAATCACCCGTTGAGTTCTACATTGCCCGTCTGGTTGAAGGTATTGCGACTATCGGTTCAGCTTTCTATCCGAAGAAAGTGATCGTACGTATGTCAGACTTTAAGTCTAACGAATACGCAAACTTGGTTGGTGGTGACCGATACGAGCCAGAAGAAGAGAACCCAATGCTGGGCTTCCGCGGTGCGAGCCGTTATATCTCTGAATCCTTCCGTGACTGTTTTGCCCTTGAGTGTGAAGCGATTAAACGCGTTCGTAATGACATGGGTCTGAAAAACGTTGAAGTCATGATCCCATTCGTTCGCACAGTGAAAGAAGCTGAGCAAGTGGTCGGCTTGCTCAAAGAGCAAGGTTTAGAACGTGGTAAAGACGGTTTACGTGTCATCATGATGTGTGAAGTGCCTTCAAACGCCCTGTTAGCAGACCAATTCCTTGAGCATTTCGATGGTTTCTCTATCGGCTCAAACGATTTAACTCAGCTGACACTCGGCCTTGACCGTGATTCAGGTATCATTAGCCATTTATTCGATGAGCGTGATGAAGCCGTTAAAATGCTACTTTCATTAGCCATTAAAGCGGCTAAAGCGAAGGGCGCTTACATAGGTATTTGTGGTCAAGGTCCTTCAGATCACGCTGATTTTGCCGCTTGGTTGGTAGAACAAGGCATAGATACAGTGTCATTAAACCCTGATACTGTGATTGATACTTGGTTGTATTTAGCCGAAGCGCACGGTTGATCTAGATAGTAATTTTATAAACTTGTTAAAAAAGCCGCTTTTTAGCGGCTTTTTTTTGTTTATAATGGCGCCATAACGATAATTGACAGAAGCCATCTATGCTACCCCTGCTATCACATCAACAAACATTAGAGCCAGTGTATTTGGCATACCTTGATGCACTGGAGCAAAGTGAGTATTCCGGTGATATAGACAAACGTTACAGCGCCCGTTTAGTGCAAGCCACCGACAACTCTGTATATCAATTCTTACCTCAAGCCGTGCTTTATCCTAAAAATCAGCAGGATATTCAAATTGCATTGACGCTGGCTGCCACGGATGCATTTCGCAGCGTGACCTTCAGTGCGCGGGGCGGTGGTACAGGCACTAACGGACAATCTCTGACCCATGGTTTGATTTTGGATGTGTCGCGTTACATGAACCGTGTGCTCGAAGTGAATGCTGAGCAAGGTTGGGTTCGAGTCGAAGCTGGCGTGATTAAAGATGCGCTTAACGATGCATTGCGTCCCCATGGATTCTTTTTTAGTCCCGATTTATCCACTTCAAACCGCGCCACTATTGGTGGCATGATCAATACCGATGCCTCGGGTGCAGGCTCACTGGTCTATGGTAAGACGTCAGATCACGTGCTGGCGCTGCGTAGCGTGTTGATCGATGGCAGTGTGCTGGATACGCATCCCCTAGATGCGAGACTACTGTGTAACCCTGATAATGTCAGTGATAATCCGCTGGGGCAGAAACTGATTTCTGCTGTGGCGGCGGTATGCCGCGAAAAGCGAACTCAGATAGAAAACCAATTTCCTAAGCTCAATCGTTTCCTCACTGGCTATGACTTAAAACACGTGTGGAACGACAACCTGACGCAATTCGATTTATCACGAATTCTGACGGGCTCAGAGGGCACGCTTGCGGTGATAACCGAAGCCAAACTTAATCTCACCCCGCTGCCGACTGAGCGCGCTATGGTGAACATTAAGTACGATTCGTTCCAATCGGCATTGCGTCATGCGCCATCCTTAGTTGCCGCGCGGGCGACTGTGGTTGAAACCGTCGACTCTAAAGTCCTGAATTTAGCCCGAGAGGATATTGTCTGGCATTCGGTTGCTGATCTTATCCAAGAAGTGCCGGGTAAAGTGATTGATGGCCTCAATATGGTCGAATTTGCAGGCGACACTGTAGAAGTTGAGCAAAAGCTTGCGAGTCTTGAAGCGGTATTAACTGAGCAGATCAATAGAGGCGAATGCGGTGTATTGGGTTACCAAGTGACGCAAGACAAGCCGAGTATCGAAAAAATTTACGGCATGCGTAAAAAAGCCGTTGGTCTATTAGGTGCAACTAAAGGACGCCGTAAGCCCATCGCCTTTGCTGAAGATACTGCTGTACCACCGGAAAAACTCGCCGATTACATTATGGAGTTTCGCGCGTTACTCGACGGGCATAATCTGCAATACGGTATGTTCGGCCATGTGGATGCGGGCGTGTTGCATGTTCGTCCAGCGCTCGATATGTGCGATGTTGAAGATGAAAAATTACTACGAGTCATTTCTGATCAAGTCGCGGCACTGACGCTTAAATACGGTGGCCTAATGTGGGGCGAGCACGGTAAAGGCGTGCGCGGTGAATACGGTCCAGCTGTCTTTGGTGATGAACTTTTCGGTGTATTGCAAGATATCAAAGGTTTGTTCGACCCCGATAACCGACTCAATCCCGGCAAGCTGGTGGCGCCTAAAGATACAGGAGCCCTCTATTACGATGTCGACAGTGCTAAGCGCGGTAAGTTTGATCGACAAATCCCCGTTGATGTGCGTGATGCGTTCCCCGATGTGATGAATTGTAACGGTAATGGCCTGTGTTTTAATTACAGTAGCTATTCGCCCATGTGCCCATCGTTTAAGGTGACGGGTGACAGAGTGCAGTCACCTAAGGGGCGTGCAGGGCTCATGAGAGAGTGGCTAAGACTGCTTGAGGCTGAAGGGGTTGATGTTAATGCCCTCGCAAAAGCGAAACCTTTTGGTATATTGCAGCGCATACAAAATACCATCAATGCCAAACGTGATTATGATTACTCCCACGAAGTGATGGAATCGCTCAAGGGCTGTTTAGCCTGTAAAGCTTGCTCTGGACAATGTCCGGTCAAAGTGGATGTGCCTAAGTTTAGGGCGCAGTTCTTCAATATTTACTATCAACGCTATTTAAGACCCACGAAAGACTATCTCGTTGCAGGAATTGAAGATAGCTTGCCACTGATGGCCGCGGCACCGCGTCTCACTAACTTTGTTGCACAAAATCCATTGAGCCAATGGGTGATTAAACAGGCGATTGGTTATGTGGATGCGCCTGCGTTATCTGTGCCGACTTTGAAGCAAAGACTCGATGGTCATGCAAGCCGTGGTTACGACTTAGCTGCGTTGCAAGCGATTCCTGAAGAGAAGCGCTCGCAGTTTGTGTTGGTGGTACAAGATCCTTTTAACAGTTTCTATGACTCAGGTCTTGTGCTGCGCTTTATCCAATTGATTGAAAAACTCGGCTTAAAGCCGGTGTTATTGCCCTACAAACCCAATGGTAAGCCAACACATATCAAGGGATTTTTAGATAAGTTTGCTAAAACGGCGCAGTCGAGTGCAGACTTTTTGAACCAAGTCCATAAACTGGGCATGCCCATGGTCGGTATCGATCCTGCCTTAGTCTTGTGTTATCGCGATGAATACCGTGAAGTCTTAGGGGCTAATCGCGGTAATTTTGAGGTCAAGTTAGCCAACGAATGGCTACTGAATGTCATCAAAGATTTACCTGCAAAAGCTGCGCAAGGTAAGCAATATACTTGGTTTAGTCATTGTACCGAATCGACTGCCAAGCCAAATACCGCCAATGAGTGGACTAAAATCTTTGCCCATTTTGGCGCTAAGTTAACCGCAGTCAATTTAGGTTGTTGTGGTATGGCGGGAACTTATGGTCATGAGGCGGAAAACCTAGAGCGCTCTAAGGCCTTGTTTGATATGTCTTGGCAGCAAACGTTAGCAAAAATTGAGCAGCCGCAAGTGTTAGTGTCTGGCTATTCGTGCCGTAGCCAGGTGAAACGTTTTGCCGGTTACAAGCCAAAACATCCACTTGAGGCCTTACTCGAGCTAGCGAATATCTAGTGGTGTTTATCGCTTAGCTTCGCCAGTGAGCTTGTCATTATCCTCACTGGTATATCCCAGTGTTGAATGTCACACTAAAGCCAGCCGCAAGGCTGGTTTTTTTATGAATGGTGGAGGCCGAAGATGGAAAAGATGACTGACAGTATTCAACACACGCTTAAACAATTCGCCGCCGATAGTAGGCTAACATCGGTTGTGCCATTGTGCAGTGAAGCCCCATTGTTTGACATTAACGCCTTGGGTGATTGGACCTATCTAGGCACATCGCTACCAGCAAAGTTTGCTAAGTTGTTCGCCAGTATTTTGCATTGCATCGATGATGAGTATTTCTTAATTACCCCAGTGGAGAAGGTGCGAGTGCGGGTTGAAGATGCTCCCTTACTGATTGTCGATTTCGAGCGAGCGCAACCCCATTCGCTGCTCAATGTAAGAACCAGCATTGAAACACAGCACCACAAAGTCGATATAAAACAGATGAAGCTCACCGATGACAGTGTTTATTTGCCGCTTGAGCGCGGTTTATGGGGCAAATTAGGTCGGGCCTGTTACTATAATTTTGTGAATGAATTCAATTTATCTGATCTAGATGAGGAATGAGCTCGTAGGTTAATCACATAATTTGCTGTGGTCTAAGCTAGTTTATTATGGGTTAAGTGGTAGTATTAAAACTAACTCTGGGTTCCTATGATGGCGTGCAGAGTAAGTGAAAACGCGTTAAACCTTTGCTGTAGGAGGTGCTGTTTGAATCGTCATGAAAGCTTAGGCTATCTTGTATCCCACTTAAATATCGAGCTGCAAAATGAGCTTGATCTGCAACTTAAGCGATATCAACTCGATATAAAACTGTGGCCTGTGCTGTTTGCTTTGTGGCAAGAAGAGGGCATAAGCCAAACTGAATTGTCTAAGCGTTGCGATGTGGCAAATTACACTATGACGCGCTTACTCGATCAGTTGCAGGTGCAAGGTCTTATTACTCGTCATCAAGAAGTCGATAATCGGCGTGCTTTCCAAATCTTTTTGACCGATGAAGCCAAAGCATTAGAGCAAGATCTTATCTGCGAAGCTGAGCGGGTCAATGAAAAATTCCTGTCAAATCTAAGTGAAGATGAACAACAGACATTCATTTTACTATTAAATAAAATCAACCGTTTGGCTTGAAATTTTGAATCTAATGGGTATGGCAGAAAACTGTGGTTTAGCCGTTTTTACTTCTATCTGTATGTGGTTATCTCAATTTATTTTCCCAGTTTAATCCCACCCACTATGCCTCACTTTGCGGGATTAAACTGGTTTGATTAATTCAAGTAAAGTGCAAAGACGCAAAGCAGACTTACGGCTATCACTGAGTGCTGTAAATAACGCCGGCTAGCTAATAAATTTTCTTTACCTTGTTTTAGGCTAGCGACGAGTCTATGTTGCTTATAAATTCGGCACATGAGTTCATCGGTTTGGGGATCGATAAGTAGTTCAAACTTGCAAGGCGCGCCGTCTTTAAGCTGAATGGTATGTTCGCTTTGAGGCTTAAAGTTAAGCTTGTGCGACACCATCTGGCCATTAACGAAGACCCGCTCTAAACCACTCCAATTGCTGGCTTGCAGTTCTACCACATCTTGGTTGAGATCATATTTGAAACGGATCATAGCGCTATCCTGTGCTGGGACCTGATAGACTAATTCAAGCAGACAAATATGACGTTTTCCAGCGTGATTAAATGAATATTCTGTGTCGAAATTAAAAGCGCGGCTAAACCATGAGCTTAGTGATAGATTAAATGTTAGATAACAAAAAAGCGACCAGAGGTCGCTTTTTTCAATATTTGACGGGCATAAAAAATAATAAACGCGTAAAAAATTACTGCTTAGCGGCTTCGATAATAGCTTTTGCCATTTCATCAGCCACGGCGCCAGTTGTACGGTTCTGCGCATCGGCTTGGCTGAATATTTTTAGCAGCGTGTTGTAAATTTCTTCTACTTTAGCAGTCGATTTTGCTGCGTCGTAATCTTTTTCGAACGACACGTTGATAATACCGCCTGCGTTGATCACATAGTCTGGCGCGTAAAGTATGCCCATTTCTTTCAGTTGTTCACCGTGGCGTACTTGGGCTAATTGGTTGTTGGCACAGCCAGCAACAATTTTGGCTTTCAGTTGCGGTAAGGTCGCATCGTTTAAGGTTGCGCCAAGGGCACAAGGGGCATACACATCCACATCTTGCGCGTAGATTTCTTGAGGCGCGACAATAATGGCACCAAAGTCGGTAGCGACTTTATCTAACGAGGCTTGATGAATGTCGGTAACAATCAGTTCAGCGCCTTCGTTATGCAAGTGTTTGCACAGGTAATAGCCAACGTGACCGACGCCTTGAACGGCGATTTTAAGGCCTCTTAGGCTGTCTAAACCAAGTCTATGTTTAACCGCAGCTTTGATGCCTAAATAAGTGCCAAGGGCTGTGAACGGTGATGGATCGCCACTTTTGCCTTCAAGACCCGCCATATAAGGGGTTTCTTCATGGGCGATCATAATATCAGCCGTAGTAGTGCCAACATCTTCCGCTGAATAGTATCGGCCACCTAGGCTGTTAATCAAACGGCCAAAGGCGCGGAATAGGGCTTCGCGATCTTGTCTTTTCGGATCGGCAATGATCACGGATTTACCACCGCCCATGGTTAAACCTGCTAGGGCATTTTTATAAGTCATGCCACGAGAAAGGCGTAATACGTCAGTCAGGGCTTCATCATCCGATTGGTAGTTCCACATCCTACATCCACCCACGGCAGGACCAAGGTTAGTGTTATGGATGGCGACAATGGCCTTTAAGCCACTTTCTTTATCATGACAGAATACAACCTGTTCATGTTCGTCAAAGGATACATGATTAAATACAGCCACGTGAATTTCTCCGCTATACACAATGAAAAAGCCGACGAGGTGAGCCTCTATCGACTGCTTGTTATATTTATTGCAGAACCATAGCATTTAGCGATACTCTCAACCATGCATAATGACTGAATAAATACATTATATGTGGCAATTTAGCTTTCCACTTTACGTAAACGTAAGCTTTGCGATTAAGAATGGATTGTACTGAATTTAACGTAACGAATAGAATGAATCGCGCACTGATCCCAAGAATTAGGCTCGCGTTATAACAATAAGATAGGACGGAAGTATGACTGAACAAGCTGTCGACCAAACTCAACAAAATTTATCAGCTGAAGAAATAGAAAAGCTGCGTCAAGAGTGGGTCAGAACTCAATTTCAAAAGGCTAATCGTTTTCTCGCTGAAAAAGGCGTGATCCCAAGCAAAGTCCTCGCCGATGAAAGCCGTTATCTTGCGCCTTATATGGCGATTTGGAAGATGGAATCAAAGCGTCCAAGCAACAAAACCTATTGGGTGATGTCAGGTGATTTACCGTCGGATTTTGTCGATGTCAAAGTGGCGGCGACGGCCCGTGATGCCGTGCGTCATTTCTCTATGATGTGGCAAATGCAGGCGGAAAACTTAGTGCGTTCGGGTGCAACCCGTGATGCCACTCAGGCTAAATTTGCTCAACTATTAGTATCGCGTGCCGAGAGTTTATATCGTATGCACAACGACGATAAACTGTGGAATGCTTAAACTCAAATGAGTTGAGGATTGTATTTAGATAGTATTGAGTTAATACAGTCACTTGTGTCGATTGATACTGATAATTGAAATAACAATAAGGCACTCAATTGAGTGCCTTTTTTATACTGACTTTTATGTTGATCTCCTATGTTAAGAACAAGGTCATCGAACAAAGTCGATAGGGCTTATTCTTCGCTGTCGCTCAAGTAGTAGAAACCTTGATTGATGAGTTTCAACAGTAAGGCTTGGACTTCTTCATGCTGACATATTTCAGTCGCTTCATCGGCGTTTAAGCTGACGTTATCGCTCAACTGTGCGATCACATCTGCCGGTGTTTGGGGCAGTTCGTGTACATCACCATTGATGAATAATCGCGGCGTGGCGTCATTTTCAAGGCGCAATACTTTCAAACCACCTATACGGCTCACTCCAGCACCTTGGGCGAAGGCATCTTGCAAATCTTCCATGCTGTAAGCTTCTTCGCCTTCACACAAATCAAGCTCGAAACGGTTTTGACTAAGCAACTTGCCCAACACGATTTGGTAGCTATTAGGATCTTGGCTCAGCTGGCTCAAGAGTGACATTATGCCCACTTGATGGTCTTGGCTGACGATACCGGCTGAACTCGGTTCAGTTTGCGAGGTGAAACGCTGCTGACCTAAGTTATTGTCGAGCAAATAATCGGCGACTTCACTGACTAATTCTTGCTGGCTAGGAGCGCGGAAACCAATCGAGTAACTCATTGCCACAGTTAGGGTTTCGCCGCAATGCGGGTAACCGGGTGGAATATAAAGCATGTCGCCTTTTTCTAACACTACATCGATAATGGGCGTAAAGTCTTCAACCAGCGGCGAGTTGGGATTGCCACCACGGCGTTGTTGCGGGGTATTGTCACCCACAGTCCAGCGACGCTCACCTTCGCCTTGAATGATAAACACATCGTAGTTATCGACGTGTGGGCCGACACCGCCACTTGGGGTTGCAAATGATGCCATCAAGTCATCGAAGCGCCAGTCAGGTAAAAAACGCAGCGCTTCAACTAATGGTTGCGAATCTGGGTACCAATGGTTGACGGCTTGCACTAATAATTGCCAATGGGTTTCGCCATAGCTGTCGTAATCTTCAAACGGACCTTGCACCACTTCCCAATCATTGTCTTTGGTGACGACGATGCGTGAAGAGATTTCTTCTTCACAGGCAAGGCCTGCTAATTCATCGGCGCTGATAGGATCTTCAAATTGCGGAAATGCTTTTTTGATCAACAGGGGTTTCTTTTGCCAGTATTCACTAAGAAACTGGGCGATATCGAGATTGAGTGTATACATAGTGTTAAAAAAGGCGACCACATCGCGGTGATGTGGGTCGCCTTAATCCTTATTTCTGTTTAAGAAAGAGTATTGTCCGTCGCCAACTTCAGTTAATAACTAATTTCAGTCAATAGCTTAATATTAGTTAATCGCCAATTTTAATTAATAACTTACTTCAGTTCGTCGACAAACGTTTCGGCGCGACCAATGTAATTGGCGGGCGTCATTTTCTTCAGTTCAGCTTTCACTGAGTCTGGTAATTCAAGTCCGTCAATAAACACTGACAGTTGCTGCGCGTCGATACGTTTACCGCGCGTCAGTTCTTTTAATTTTTCGTATGGCTTTTCAATACCATAACGACGCATTACCGTTTGTACGGGTTCTGCTAACACTTCCCAGTTGTGATCTAACTCATCACGCAGATGCGCTTCGTTAACTTCTAACTTGCTGATGCCTTTTAAGGTCGCTTGATACGCGATCAACGCATGGGCAATACCCACACCTAAGTTACGCAGTACAGTCGAGTCAGTTAAGTCACGTTGCCATCTTGATAACGGTAGTTTAGACGCTAAATGTTGCATCAGTGCGTTAGCGATACCTAAGTTACCTTCAGAGTTTTCAAAATCGATGGGGTTAACTTTGTGCGGCATAGTCGATGAACCGATTTCACCGGCGATAGTGCGTTGTTTGAAGTGACCTAGGGCGATGTAACCCCAAATATCACGGTCAAAGTCAATCAGCACAGTGTTGAAACGGGCAACCGCATCAAACAATTCGGCAATGTAATCGTGTGGCTCGATTTGCGTCGTGTAGGCATTCCAGTGCAAGCCAAGGCTAGTCACAAAACGCTCAGACAGCTCATGCCAATTAACTTCAGGATAGGCTGACAGGTGAGCATTGTAGTTACCTACGGCACCATTCAGTTTACCCATGATTTCAACATTGGCGATTTGTTTGATTTGACGTTCAAGGCGCACTGCGACGTTCGCCATCTCTTTACCGAGCGTCGAAGGTGACGCAGGTTGGCCATGGGTACGTGACATTAATGGCACAGATCGATATTCAATCGCCAGCTTTTTAATTGCCGTCAGCAACTCGTTGCAGTAAGGCAGTAATACATGCTCGCGGGCTTCAGTCAGCATTAAACCGTGGCTTAAGTTGTTGATATCTTCAGAAGTACAAGCAAAGTGAACAAACTCACCTACAGCGGCTAATTCGCCATTGTCCGCGATTTTTTCTTTAATGAAGTATTCAACCGCTTTTACATCGTGGTTAGTGGTGCTTTCGATAGCCTTAACACGCAGCGCATCTTGTTCGTTGAAATTGTCTTTAATGCCATCGAGCACGGCGATAGCTGACGCGCTCAATGTTGGCACTTCGCTAATGTCTGGACAGTCGGCTAACAGTTTTAGCCAATTGATTTCAACCTGAACACGGTACTTGGTAAGACCGAACTCGCTGAAAATCCCTCTCAATGACGCGGTTTTACTACCATAACGACCGTCTACCGGAGAGATAGCAGTTAGTGCGGAAAGATCCATGTGTAGCTCCTTGATGAACGCTAATTTTATTATAGGGTAAGACTTTTCTTGGCTGTATCGACTATGGCTTTGCGGGCGAAGACTAAGTGTCGACGTTTACCGCCCAACTGACGCCACAGTACTGCGCTGCGTATAGCGGCAAGCAGCAGAGCACGAATTTTATGTTGTACAATAGGGCGCTGCAAACACACAGGATTACCCGATATTTGGATTTTTGGCCCTAAATTACTGATGATGTCACTGTAAATGCTGGCAAGATTGGCAACAACTTGCTCATCTGTGATGGCAAAATGATGTAGCTGGCGATTCACTTGATTAATACGTTCAGCCAACATGCCTAAGCCACTGTTAGAGCGCACGAGTTTACGCTCAAGGGCAAGCACGCCCACTAAATAGCGGGTGATTTCAACATCTTTTTGGCTGCTGTCACCGAGCTGGTTCAGGATCAGCTTATAGCCTTTTTGCAATACGATTTTATCTTGGTAGACATCGGCCGTATTGTCAGGATTGGTGACGAGAATGGTGTTTAAGCTCGCTGCGAGCTCGGCATTATCCAATTCGCCATGGCGCGCTAAATGTTGAACTTGGGCAATGGCTTGCAGTATGCCTGCAAACGCCATCGTCCGATTAATGAGTTGCTCGTTCACGCTTTACCCTCGGATTAATTGATCTATGATGCCGCCACCTAGGCAGACCTCACCATCATAAAATACCGCAGACTGTCCAGGCGTCACCGCCGCAACAGGTTCATCGAAGACCACGCGCAAGGTGTGTTCATCTGTGTAGGTTAATGTACAAGGCACATCTTGTTGGCGATAACGGGTTTTCACTGCGATATGACAACCATCGACAGGCCCAGTTCTATCTACCCAATGCAGTTGGTTAACTGTCATGCCGGTCGACATCAAACGGGGATGGTGTCCGCCTTGACCCACGATCAATACGTTACGCTCAAGATCTTTATCGACCACATACCAAGGATCGTCATTGCTGTTTTTCATGCCGCCAATGCCTAAGCCTTTACGTTGGCCTAAGGTGTGGTACATGAGTCCTTGGTGCGTGCCTATGACTTCACCTTCTGGGGTTTCAATATTGCCAGGCTGCGCCGGTAAATAAGTCCCTAGAAATTCAGTGAACTTGCGCTCACCGATAAAGCAGATGCCAGTACTGTCTTTTTTGTCATGGGTGATTAAGCCCATTTCTTTCGCAATTTCACGAACTTGATGTTTTTCGAGCTCACCGACAGGGAACAGGCTTCGGGCTACTTGCTCATGGCTAAGGGTGTAGAGGAAATAACTTTGGTCTTTATTGCCATCAACGCCACGGAGCATTTGTGTGCTGCCGTCGCTATTGTCGCGACGGCGAACATAGTGACCCATGGCGATGTAATCGGCATCGAGGATTTCATCGGCAAATTCTAAAAACGCCTTAAATTTGATTTCTTTGTTGCACATGATATCGGGATTTGGCGTGCGGCCGGCTTTGTATTCGGCGAGGAAATACTCAAATACATTGTCCCAATATTCGGCAGCAAAGTTGACTGTATGTAGCTTGATCCCAAGCTTGTCGCACACGGCTTGGGCATCTTTTAAATCTTCTGCGGCCGCGCAGTACTCGTTGTTGTCATCTTCTTCCCAGTTCTTCATGAAAAGGCCTTCAACCTGATAGCCTTGCTGCATAAGCAAATAGGCTGAAACAGATGAATCTACACCGCCGGACATGCCGACAATGACTTTTTTTCCTGTATGAGTGGGTTCGATTGATGTCATAAATCCTAAAAACCATTGAGTATGTGTGTTGGCTAGGTGGATGAATTTAAGCCGCGACATTGAGCGCGTAACAAAAATACCGAACCTAACTAAAAATATGGGCTAACTAAAAAATCCAAGCTCACTTTAAATCCAAGCTAACTTTACATCTAGGTGCTGTGCTGCTGATTGCTAAATCAAACTTTGCCGGCGCTATCAAATAAAATGAGTCCGCAAACTGTCAGTAAACCTCGCATTTACGGCCAACTATTTATTTGCTGTACAAGGCCTCTGCAGTAGCACACGCATTAAGCTTAGCCAGCCGTTTATGCGGGGCGGTATTCTATCACGCCTTGCTCGCTTGGGCTATCGTGAGGCGGTCACTATTGAGTAGGCTAAGGGGATAAGTTTGGCCATTTTGTGCCTGATTGAGATAGTCTTTTAAGCAATCGAGTACTAAGGGACTGCGCAGTAAAGAGGACTTGGCTTCTATCTGCGCAAGACTTAACCAATGCGCACTATGGATCGCTTTATCCTGCGGCGCAGGTGAGGGCATATCATCTAACTGCACGAAAAAAGTAAAGCGCACAAAGGCTAAGTCTTCACTGGCGCTGAGTTGATAAATACCGACGAGTCCTTGGGCTTTGAGTGATAACCCCGTTTCTTCAAACACTTCGCGCTCACAGGCTTGGATCAAGCTTTCATTCGCTTCTAAGTGACCCGCGGGTTGATTAAAGCGTTGCTCGCCTTCAATCCACTCTTCTACCATCAGATATTTGTCCTGTGAAGTTGCATGAACAATACAAGCGACGGTCACATGGGGTTTATATCTTTGACTCATGGAGCCTCCTTTGAGTGGATTGGAACGCAAAAATTAGGCTGAAATTTAGACTTCATCACCGAGACGGATGCATTTGTGCTCACCCGATGGCAAATTATCTAGACTCCATTGGCCTATTTTATAACGGATTAATCTTAAGGTCGGAAAACCGATATGCGCTGTCATGCGTCTGACTTGGCGGTTGCGGCCTTCATGAATTTGGATTTCTAGCCAAGTTGTTGGGATATTTTTGCGCTCTCTCACCGGTGGATTACGTGGCCAAATGTCGGGTGAATCCATGATTTTGACTTTAGCAGGCAGCGTCATACCATCATTTAATTCAACACCTTGGCGCAGTTTTGTCAGTACATCTTCCGTCGGAACGCCTTCTACTTGCACCCAATAGGTTTTAAAGGTTTTCTTTTTTGGCTCTGTCAGCCTTGCCTGTAATTGACCGTCATTAGTCAGCAACAACAAGCCCTCACTGTCTCTGTCTAAGCGGCCTGCGGCATACACGTCAGCAATGGGAATGTAGTCTTTTAGGGTTTTACGACCTTGTTCATCGGTAAACTGGCAAAGTACATCAAAAGGCTTATTAAACAGCACGATAATTGGTGCGAGCGTTTGACTCAGCACCGGTTTTGCCGCCGCAATTGCGCGTCGATTAGGATTTTTAAAGGGTTCTTTCTTTAAACTGCCATTGGCATTTCGTGCTGGCGCCACTTTGCTATCTACGGCGGTAGCGCGGTTGGCAGGGCCTCTGCTGGCGGGCTTAGCGGGTTTAATCGGGCTCTTGGCTGGGGAACTTGCGCTGGCATTGGCACCTTTAGGTTGAAACTTGTTTTTGTTCATACTTTTGCTAACAGGAGGTTGAGACACGCTTACCTGACTTGATTGAGTCGTTAATGTGGTCATAGTGTACTTGGCATTCGCCGTTAGTGGAATTTGAATATTATTGCGAATGCTCTATGATGTCGGCCAGAAAATGTGATCTGTGCCTAAATGTTTATTAGGTTTTAATGAGTCGTTGTAACAAATTTTAGCTTGCGCGCAAAGACAGAAGGGCATTGAGAATTTGAAAGATGAGGGCGTGGTCGATTGCCTTGATTGATATTTTCCCTGTGCTCAGATTTGTTCGCCATGCTATAAAATTATTATAAAAAATATTAAATTTTACAATAATGTAGGATGTAACATGAAAGATAACTCATCAACAATTATTTACACTGAAACAGACGAAGCGCCAGCACTGGCCACCCTCTCACTCTTACCTATTATCAGAACGTTTACCGACGCCGCGGGCGTTGCGGTTGAAACCCGTGATATCTCGTTATCGGGCCGTATTATTGCCAGTTTCCCTGAGCAACTGACCGAAGCACAAAAGATTGGCGACCATCTGACAGAGCTTGGCGAGTTAGCGAATCAGCCAGAAGCGAACATCATCAAGTTACCGAATATCAGTGCTTCGATCCCACAATTAAAAGCCTGTATCCTTGAACTGCAGCAAAAAGGTTACGACATCCCTAATTATCCGGATGAGCCAAAAACTGACGCTGAAAAGTCAATTAAAACCCGTTACGACAAGATCAAAGGCAGTGCGGTAAACCCAGTACTGCGTGAAGGTAACTCAGATCGCCGTGCCCCATTATCGGTGAAAAACTTCGCCAAGAAAAACCCGCATTCCATGGGGAAATGGGCCAAAGATTCCAAGTCACATGTTGCTCACATGACTGACGGCGATTTCTACGGCAGCGAGCAGTCTGTCACTTTATCTGATGCGGGCAGCGTGAATATCGTGCTTACCCAAAAAGATGGTCAAGAAGTGGTGCTCAAATCGGGTCTTAAGTTGCTGGCTGGCGAAATTATCGATGCTGCGGTGTTGAGTAAAAAAGCCTTAGTGAGCTTCTATGAGCGTGAAATCGAAAACGCCAAAGCTGAAGATGTGCTATTATCGCTGCATCTGAAAGCCACTATGATGAAAGTGTCTGATCCTATTATGTTTGGTCACGCTGTGAAGGTCTTCTTCAAGCCAGTATTTGACAAACATGCGGCGCTTTTCGCTGAATTAGGCGTTGATGTTAACAACGGTTTTGGTGATGTTTATGCCAAAATAGCGACATTACCTGCTGATAGCCGCGCCGAAGTCGAAGCCGATATCGCCGCCGTTTACGCTGCGCGTCCCGCATTGGCTATGGTTGATTCTGACAAAGGTATCACCAACTTACACGTGCCAAGCGACATCATTATCGATGCGTCTATGCCTGCTGCGATTCGTTCATCTGGCCAAATGTGGGGACCAGACGGTCAACTGCATGACACTAAAGCCATGATCCCTGATCGTTGCTATGCCGGTATTTACCAAGAAACGATTGCTTTTTGTAAAGAGCACGGCGCTTTTGATCCTAAAACCATGGGCAGCGTGCCAAACGTGGGCTTGATGGCGCAAAAAGCCGAAGAGTACGGCAGCCACGATAAGACCTTTGAAATTCCTGCTGACGGTGTGGTTAACGTTGTCGATGCCAGCGGTAAGGTATTGATGAGCCATAACGTGGAAGCGGGCGATATCTGGAGAATGTGCCAAGTTAAAGACGCACCTATCCGTGATTGGGTAAAACTGGCCGTGCGCCGTGCCCGTTTAAGCAATACCCCTGCGGTATTCTGGTTAGATAGCAAACGTGCCCACGATGCGCAAATCATTGCAAAAGTGCAGCAGTACCTGCCAGAACATGACACTGATGGCTTAGATATCAGCATTATGTCTCCAGAAGACGCGACGCGTTTGTCTTTGGCTCGCATCAAAGAAGGCAAAGATACCATTTCAGTTACGGGTAACGTTCTACGTGACTACCTGACTGACTTGTTCCCTATCCTTGAGCTAGGCACCAGTGCTAAAATGCTGTCAATCGTTCCATTAATGAACGGCGGCGGTCTATTTGAAACAGGTGCGGGTGGTAGTGCGCCTAAGCACGTGCAACAGCTTGAGAAAGAAGGTCACTTACGTTGGGATTCGCTCGGTGAATTCTTGGCTCTGGCGGCGTCTCTTGAGCATTTAAGCCAAACAGTGGGCAATCCAAAAGCCCAAGTATTAGCCGATACTTTAGATCAAGCCATTGGCCAATTCTTAGATAGCAATAAATCGCCATCAAGAAGAGTCGGTGAGCTGGATAACCGTGGTAGCCATTTCTACTTAGCCATGTACTGGGCACAAGCCTTAGCAGCGCAAACCAGCGATGAGCAGTTACAAGCACACTTTATTCCGTTAGCGCATGCGCTCGCGGCGAATGAGCAAGTGATTGTGGCTGAATTAGCGATGGCACAAGGTGCACCAGTCGATTTAGGTGGTTACTACCGTTTAGATGCGGCTAAGGCTGAAAAAGCCATGCGCCCAAGCGAGACGTTGAACAAGCTGTTGATTGCTTAATCCCGCTCGTTATCACTTTTAGATGGCGTGCGCGTCAGTGTTGGCCATCTAAGTTGATGTAAAGTTGTAAGTCATTAGACTGATTTTAAAAAAGGGTCTGCATTGCAGATCCTTTTTTATACCCTAAATTTGCTGTCGAGACCGATGATAAAAACTTTTTTCTGGGATGCAATGGATGATGTGTGGCGATTGAACTTGAATTAAATTCATGCGAAATGATGATGAGCGATGCAGCATTAAGTGGTGAGAATTGATGAAACACGCAGCAATAAAAAGGCAGGGACAAGTCCCTGCCTTTTAGATCATTGGCCTCACCAAACGTTATTTTGTTGGTGAAATGGCTGAAGCGTGCATCCCTTTTGGACCGGCTTCTACTTCAAATTGAACGGGTTGGCCTGCTTTTAGAGTTCGATAGCCTTCCATTTCAATGGTAGAATAGTGTGCAAAAACGTCCTCACCACCTTGATCAGGGCAAATAAACCCGAATCCTTTGGCGTTGTTGAACCATTTAACAGTTCCGCTTGCCATACTTCCACTTCCTTCTGTTGTCTACTTACCAGTAAGATAGTAAAACCTGTATAGACGGGTATTCGTTCACCGTCTGCACAACAGAATGTAAGGAGTAAATGCGGAAGTCAAGCTAAAATTAACAAAGGGGTAACAACTGATTAATTTGAACGGAACAATTGGAAGAGGCCAACACGAGAGGCTAGTATTAAAAAATGGCAAAGATAGGAAATATTGAACACGTTGAAGAACGTGTCGAATCAGAGTTAATGCCGCCTTCGATGTATAAGGTGGTACTCAATAATGATGATTACACCCCAATGGATTTTGTGATTGAAGTTTTGCAGGTTTTCTTTCGCAAGAACGAGCAGGAAGCGACCGATATCATGTTGACGATCCATCACCAAGGAAAAGGGATTTGCGGTATTTTCCCGTTTGGGATTGCAGAAACTAAGGTGATACAAGTAAATCAATTTGCAAGACAAAACCAACATCCGTTACTGTGTTCGTTAGAGAAAGCATAAAACCGCTTTACTCTGTAGTCTGTTGTTAATTTTGGGGGTGCTTATGCTGAACAAAGATCTGGAAGTCACCTTAAATCTGGCGTTTCAGCAAGCCAGAGACGCGCGTCACGAGTATATGACAGTGGAACATCTGTTATTAGCTCTGATCGACAATCCTGCGGCTCAAGAAGCGTTAATCGCCTGTGGAGCGAATCTAGATAAACTCAGAGATGAAGTGGCAAGCTTTATCCAACAAACAACCCCAATCATTGCCGATATTGATGATGACAAAGAAACTCAGCCGACGCTTGGGTTCCAGCGAGTGCTGCAACGGGCAGTATTCCATGTGCAGTCATCGGGTCGCAATGAAGTGAACGGCGCTAACGTGTTAGTTGCCATTTTCAGTGAGCAAGAATCCCAAGCCGTGTATTTACTGCGCCGCTGCGACATTAGTCGCCTCGATGTAGTGAATTTTATTTCCCATGGTTTCGCCAAAAATGATGATGCTGAGTCACATCAAGATCAAGAACGTGTCGAAGAGCAGGGCGAAGGCAGCGAAGAGCGTAGTATGTTGTCGCAATTTGCGTCCAACTTAAATCAACTTGCAAAGCAAGGGATCATCGACCCTTTGATTGGTCGCGACCAAGAAATTGAGCGCGCGATTCAAACCCTGTGCCGTCGCCGTAAAAATAATCCACTGTTAGTGGGTGAGGCGGGTGTAGGTAAAACAGCGATTGCTGAAGGGTTAGCGTATCGCATTGTCAATAAACAAGTACCCGATGTAATGCTTGAAGCGACAGTGTATTCCTTAGATTTAGGTTCACTGCTGGCGGGAACTAAGTATCGCGGTGACTTTGAAAAACGCTTTAAGAACCTGTTAAAAGAACTGGCGGCGGATAAGCATGCCATCCTATTCATCGATGAGATCCACACCATTATCGGTGCGGGCGCGGCCTCTGGCGGCGTAATGGATGCCTCTAATCTGCTGAAACCTTTGCTATCTAGCGGCAATTTGCGTTGCATGGGCTCGACTACTTTCCAAGAATATCAAAGTATTTTTGAGAAAGATCGCGCACTTGCACGTCGTTTCCAAAAGGTGGATATCAATGAGCCTTCAGTGGAAGAAACCACTAAGATTTTGATGGGGCTTAAGTCTAAATACGAAGAATATCATGGGGTTCGTTATACTCAGGCCGCGATCAGCAGCGCTGCAGTATTGTCGGCCAAGCACATCAACGACAGGCATTTACCCGATAAAGCCATCGATGTGATTGATGAAGCGGGTGCGCGTATGGTGATGCTGCCTATGAGTAAACGTAAAAAGACCATAGGCCAGGCCGAGATTGAGTCGATTGTGGCGAAAATGGCACGTATCCCTGAGAAGTCGGTATCCGCTACTGATAAGGACTTACTGCGTAACCTTGAGCGCAACCTTAAGATGGTGGTCTTTGGCCAAGATAAGGCCATTGAGAGTCTGAGTTCGGCCATTCGCTTATCGCGCAGTGGCTTAGGTGCTGACCGAAAACCTGTGGGGAGCTTCTTATTCGCCGGTCCCACCGGTGTGGGTAAAACCGAAGTCACTAACCAACTGGCCAACTGCTTGGGGATGAAACTGGTGCGCTTTGACATGTCTGAGTACATGGAAAGCCATACAGTGTCACGCCTGATTGGTGCGCCTCCTGGTTATGTGGGTTATGACCAAGGTGGCTTGCTCACGGATGCAGTGATTAAAAATCCGCACTGTGTCGTGCTATTGGATGAAATTGAGAAGGCCCACCGTGATGTCTATAACCTGCTGTTGCAGGTGATGGATCACGGTACTTTGACCGATAATAATGGTCGTAAGGCTGACTTCAGACATGTGACTTTGGTGATGACCACTAACGCGGGTGTACAGGAGACTATTCGTAAGTCTATTGGCTTTACCCAGCAAGATCACACCCAAGATGCATTATCTGAAATTAATCGAGTATTTTCGCCAGAATTTCGAAATCGTCTCGATTCCATCATTTGGTTCAATCATTTGGATATGACGATTATCGCCAAAGTGGTCGATAAATTCTTGGTGGAATTGCAGGCTCAGTTGGATGCAAAACACGTTACTTTGGAAGTCAGCGACGAAGCCAGAACCTTGTTGGCCGAGAAAGGCTACGATAAGAACATGGGCGCACGTCCAATGGCTCGGGTCGTGACCGAATTGATCAAACGTCCATTGGCTGACGAGATATTATTTGGTGTCTTAGAGTCAGGCGGAGTGGCGCATGTGGATGTGAAGGAGGGCGAGATTGTCATTCGTACCGAACGTCACGAAAAAGCGACAACAAAAGCTTAATGCTTGATTATCCATTAGTTTTAGACATAAAAATGGCTGCAATTGCAGCCATTTTTTTCATCTTTCGCAAACAAAAAAACCCGGCCTTGCCGGGTTTTTAAATCTAAGAGGCTATATCAGCGTGCGCGGAAGACAATGCGACCTTTGGTCAGATCATAAGGAGTCAGCTGGACGGTAACTTTATCGCCAGTGAGGATCCGGATGTAGTTTTTACGCATTTTGCCTGAAATGTGGGCTATCACCACATGACCATTTTCAAGCTCTACACGAAACATTGTGTTTGGCAAGGTTTCAAGGATAGTGCCTTGCATTTCAATGTTGTCTTCTTTCGCCATTAATTAATTATCCCATTAGCCTTCGAATATAAAAAACGGGCGTATCATGCCCCAAATTCCCCCCGCTGTAAAGGGGAAGTACTTAGCAAACTTGGGAATACTCCCAGCCCGTCGGTGTCAGAATTTGATAAGGGCGATACAAACGCTTGTAAGACATCTTACGGTTTTCATCTATTTGATATCCGAGATAAACAAATTCTTTATTCATGAGTTTCGCCAGTCGACACTGAATTAAAATTAACAGTGCACCGAGGGAGCGATGTTCTTCGTCGGGGTCAAAATAGCTGTAAATTGCCGAAAGACTATTGGGCAAACTATCAGTGACCGCAACTGCCAATAATTTATTTCCATCATAGACTTCGATAAACGTTGGCGGTAACCAATGGCAAAAAAGAAAGTGATTATATTGATCTTCACTCGGGGGAAACATGGGGCCGTCAAAATGTCGCCCACGAATGTAATGTTCATATAGCGTATATTGCTCGGCGGTTTGCTCCGATGTTATACGCCAAGTCAGATCTTGGTTTTTTGCTAAAGTGCGTTTTTGGCGTTTCGATGGGACAAATTCATGCGTTGGCACACGGATTGGTTGGCATGCACTGCATCTAGGGCAGCGAGGTTTGTAGATAGAGCTACCACTGCGGCGAAAACCCACCGCGAGCAAACGCTCAAATAAAATGGGATCGAGCGTATCTTCTTGGATGACGAGTAGCTGCTCCTGCTGGCCATCAAGGTAGCTGCAGGGAAATATTTGACTGATACCGATAGCGATCGACGCTTTACTCGAGTTCAAGGATGACCTCTTTAGTGGCCCAAGTATTTGGGTCCACGGGATTGTTTCTCAGTTCGCTCAGTAACGTTATAAAATCAATGCGTTTAATAGCTTTAGCTCCCAAACTTTCTAGGTGGGGATTCATCACTTGTGCGTCGATGAGTTTGAATCCCATCTTGAGTAAATGTTGTTGCAGTGCTGCAACGGCGGCCTTGGACGCATTGGTTTTACGGTGAAACATGGATTCGCCGCAAAATACTTGGCCGATCGCTAAGCCGTAAAGCCCACCGATTAAACGTTCACCTTCCCACACTTCAATGGAGTGGGCATGACCTGTTTGATGCAATTCGCGATAGGCCATTTGAATTTCTTGGGTGATCCAAGTGCCGCTCTGTTTTTCTCTTGGCTGCGCACATCCCGCCATCACATCGGTGAAAGCGTGATTGATTGTGATCCGCCAAGGTTGTTTTTTTAAGTATTTACGCAGGCTGGTGCTGATGTGAATTTCACCTGGAATAAACACGGCGCGGGGATCCGGCGACCACCACAGGATGGGATCGTCAGAATTAAACCAAGGAAAAATACCGTTGTAGTAAGCAGAGAGTAAACGTTCAGGACGTAAGTCGCCGCCGATAGCCAATAAACCATTAGGATCGGTTAAGGCGAGCTCGGGCGAAGGAAAAGCGTCAAATTCGTGATTCAGGAAAGACAGTGACTTCACAATTGAGTATGATTTAGTTATAGACCTTATTATTAAGTTAGCGGAAATTCAGATATGTGGAAACCTACTCTAGCAAGCTTTATGTTTATTTTTGCTTTTATCATTAGTCCCGCTAATGCTGGCTATGATCGCAATCAAGCCGTGCCAGTTGAGAAAGTACTCTATGGCGATATCACTTCGGTACGTAATATCACCGAAACCCAGTTAATTGAAGACCGTAATCAAGGTTGGAAAACCTTCGGCGGCGCCTTAGCGGGTGGGGTGATTGGTAATCAGTTTGGTGGCGGTTCGGGTCGAGATGTGGCGACGATTTTAGGTGCCTTGATTGGTGGGGGTATCGGTAACCGTTATGGCAGCGGTACTAGCGTGCAATCGTTTAAGCTGGTGGAACTGATGATCAATCAAGAAGATGGTACTCAGGTCATGGTGATCCAAGATTACGATGCTGGCATGACGTTTAACGCGGGTGACAGAGTTCGAGTGGTGTACCTGCAAGGTGGCGTGCGTGTTGATATCGCGATGTAAGCGATTGTCTCATCTTGAATAAGTGCTCATCTTCAGTAAATGGTCATCTAGAGTAACGGACGGTAATGCAATGACACGGACAGAACTAAGCCAATATTTAGCCGATTTTTTACATGTGTCGGCCTTTAAGGATTACGCACCCAATGGGCTGCAGGTAGAAGGCAAGGATGAGATCCGCACCTTAGTCACGGGCGTGACAGCGTGTCAGGCCTTGATCGATGAAGCGATTCGATTAAACGCCGATGCGATATTGGTTCATCACGGCTTTTTTTGGAAGAATGAGCCTGAAGTGATCACAGGCATGAAACAACGCCGAATTAAGGCGCTGCTCAAGCATGATATTAGCTTGTTTGGATATCATTTACCCTTAGATGCCCACCCAATGCTCGGTAATAACGCGACTTTGGGGAGGCAGCTTGGGATCATTGACGCAGAAGCCATCGAAGAGGTGGCTCAGGGGCTACTGTGGCGTGGAAAACTTGATCTTGCAGTCAGTGCTAGCGAATTTTCTCACACCCTTGAGAATGCGTTAGGCAGAGCCCCACTGCATATTGGTGATGGCGATGCAAAGATCCAACATTTAGCTTGGTGTACTGGTGGCGCACAGGATTATATCGATGTTGCGGCGAATTTAGGTGTGGATGCGTTTATCAGTGGCGAAGTGTCCGAGCGAACGTTCCATAGTGCGGTAGAGCAGGGCATACATTATTTTGCGGCGGGGCACCATGCGACAGAACGTTTTGGCATTCAAGCCTTAGGCCGTCACCTCGCCCGCGAGTTTGATCTCGTGCACCATTTTGTGGATATCACCAATCCGGTCTAATCCATTCATAAAGCGGCTTATGATGACCATCTAACTGTTTTATTCCTAAACGAAAGGCGAGCATGGCTCGCCTTTTTTATTGTGGTTTATTATTACTTATAGTCACTTAAATCCCTTTCTCTAGCGTTTGTGTAATCAGCTCGTAGCTGCTGCTAGATCAGCTCCAAAGTAGACAATACAAAGATGCCTAAGGTGCACGTGATCAGCGAGCAGACTGTGGTTAGCGCAATAATATTGGCCGCAAGGGGCGCATTGCCACCCATGGCGCGCGCCATCACATAGCTTGCGGCTGCGGTGGGCGCAGAACTCATTAAAAAGACCATTGCTAACTCAATTCCTCGATAACCCAACAGCAAGGCCCCAATAGTGATAAAAAGCGGGGCAAAGATCAGTTTCAATGCGCTCGAGAACCAAGTTGTATGCTTTTCATGTTTGAGTGAACCAACATCGAGCGAACCACCGGTACACAGTAGCGCTAATGGGAGGGTCATATTGGCAAAGTATTGTCCCGCATCGAGCACCATTTTCGGTACTGGAATAGCAAGCAAATAGAAAAAGATGCCTGCCATAATGGCAATGATCAACGGGTTTTTGGTGATGGTCTTGATGATCACGCCAAATGCACGTTGGCTGGATTCTTCGCCTTTAGGGCTTAGGCAAATAACCGCTTGAATGTTATACAGCAGCGTCATCGAGGCAACATAGACCGCGGCTAAGGCAACACCAGAACTCCCATAGGCGTTGGAAACATAAGCTAAGCCGATAATGGCGGTATTAGCCCTAAAACCCCCTTGAATGATCACTCCTTGGTCTTTGTGCTTGGGAAATAGCCGCCCAGTTGCATAGGTGGAGAGTATAAAAAACAGGAAATTGGCTGCTAAACCATAGCCAATTAAGGGCGCACTGGAGGCGAGATCGTGATTTGAGCTAATGATGCTAAGGAACAGCAAGGCTGGCAGCGTCACGTTAAAGACTAATTTTGAGGCGACATCAATAAAGTTTTCATTGATGATTTGGGTGCGTTTTAGGATCATACCGAGCGCTAACATCAAACAGATTGGACCCGTAATCGAGGCAGAAAACAGCAACTGCTCAACGATATTTCCCATAACTACTCCTCGAATGACTCACTGAACACCGCGTCGATTTTAGACCTGTCACAGATATGAATATCACACTGCAGCGAATGCCTTGTCGATAGAAATACGAGCATTAACTCGTTTTCTGAAACCTGTCACTTAAAGCATTCGATTAAACCTGTCGGCTAAACTTAGTGGCGTAAACTCAGTCTTTTAAAAGACAAAGTGACACTCGAAGCAACGAATCGGCTCAAACAATCGATACCAACAAATAAGGCCACATAAAATGCGGCCTTATTGATTTTTCGAGCGTTATCTAGCGCAGATTACTTAACCCGCATGCCAGGCTGTGCGCCTTCATGGGGTTCTAAAATCCACAGGTCGCTGCCACCAGGGCCAGCGGCCAAAACCATGCCTTCTGACATGCCAAAACGCATCTTACGTGGCGCTAAGTTAGCCACCATCACAGTTAGTTTGCCTTCAAGGTCTTCTGGCGAATAGGCCGATTTGATCCCTGCAAACACTTGGCGTGTTTCGCCACCGATGTCGAGTTGTAACTTCAGTAACTTGTCGGCGTCAGCAACATGCTCGGCTTTCACGATACGAGCGATACGCAGGTCGATTTTCGCAAAATCATCAAAGTTGATGGTCTCACTGATAGGATCGTCAATCAGTGGCTCACTACTAACCGATGAAACTTTAGCTGTTTTTTCAGGCGCAGCCGTCTTTGGTGCATCGGCCGTGACTTGCAGGTTATCCTTAGAGTCGGCAACCATAGCATTGACTTTATCCAGCTCAACACGTTGCATCATGGCTTTGAATGGCGCGATTTCATGACCCGCTAAATCTTGGTTCAATGCATTCCAAGTGAGCGGTAGTTGGAAGAAGGCTTCCACATCTTGGGCTAAACGTGGCAATACAGGTTTGAGATACGTCACGAGAATACGGAACAGATTCAAGGCATTTGAACACACTTGATGGGCCGCTTCCTGTTGATCGTCATGTTTCACCATTTGCCAAGGTGCAGCATCGGCTACAAAACCGTTAGCAATATCCGCCAGTGCCATGATTTCGCGCATTGCTTTGCCGTATTCGCGGCCTTCGTAAAATTCGGCAATCACCTCTTGCTTGGCTAGAAACGCCTCAGTCAGTGTGGTGTCGTTAATTTTCGCTAGCTTGCCATCGAAACGTTTAGTGATAAAACCTGCGGTGCGCGAGGCTAAGTTCACTAGCTTACCGACTAAGTCTGAATTCACGCGCTGGGCGAAATCTTCGAGATTTAAATCTAAATCGTCGATACGGCTGCTGAGTTTGGCGGCGTAGTAGTAACGTAAATATTCAGGATCTAAATGATCTAAATAAGTTCGCGCCTTGATGAAAGTGCCTTTGGATTTTGACATCTTAGCGCCGTTGACCGTCACATAGCCGTGGGCATAGACGCTGTTTGGCTGGCGGTAACCAGAGCCGTGTAACATGGCAGGCCAAAACAGACTGTGGAAGTAGACTATGTCTTTACCGATGAAGTGATAAACCTCGGCGGTTGAATCTTTGCCCCAGAATTCCTCAAAGCTCAGCTCAGGGCGTTTGTCACAGAGGTTTTTGAACGAACCCATATAACCAATAGGCGCATCTAGCCAAACGTAGAAATACTTACCTGGCGCATCGGGAATTTCGAAACCAAAATACGGTGCATCACGGGTGATATCCCATTGCTGCAATCCTTGCTCGAACCATTCGTTGAGTTTATTGGCCATTTCGACTTGCAGGGCACCAGAGCGAGTCCACTCTTTTAGCATGCCTTCGAAGGCGGGCAGGTCGAAGAAAAAGTGCTCAGTGTCTTTCATCACTGGTGTCGCACCCGATACCGCTGATTTTGGATTGATGAGCTCAGTTGGGCTGTAAGTCGCGCCGCAGGCATCACAGTTATCGCCGTATTGATCCGGTGACTTACACTTAGGACAAGTGCCTTTTACGAAGCGGTCTGGCAGGAACATGGATTTCTCAGGATCGAACAGCTGAGAAATACTCTTGCTCTTGATATAGCCATTCGCACGTAGCTTGAGATAAATATCACTCGCCAGTACGCGGTTTTCATCGCTGTGGGTGCTGTGATAGTTATCGAAGGCGATATTGAAATCGGCAAAATCCTGCTGATGTTCTTTGTTCACTTGGGCAATCATGTCTTCTGGCGCTATGCCTAATTGCTGTGCTTTAAGCATGATTGGCGTGCCATGGGCGTCATCGGCACAAATATAGTGGCACTCATGTCCACGAAGCTTTTGATAACGCGACCAGATATCTGTCTGTATGTATTCCAGCATGTGACCTAAATGTATCGGTCCGTTTGCATAGGGAAGTGCGCTGGTCACGAGAATTTTACGTTGTGAAGTTGCCATCTTGTCTCAAATATCGTGGTGGGCCAAAAATATTGGTAGAGATACTAACCGATTACAGGATGATTTTCATCAAAACCTGAGCCAATTGAGCTAAATCTGCGCTAATGTTTTCTGCATTATCTGGTACACTTGGGCAAATTTATTGGTGGGGGTAATTCTTTTGTCTTCAACTCAAACTGATTATCGTTTAAATGACGATCTTCTCGGGCCAGTTCTGGCTATTCTCGATTCATTTGTTGACCCGTATCTCGCGAAAGGGTTAGTGAGCGCAGGATGCGTAAATAAGCTGGCATTGGAAGGTAAGCGTTTGCAGCTTGGCTTAGTCTATCCATACCCTTGTATGACTCAGTATCGCGACACTGTCATGGCGCTGACGAATAAGTTAGCGGTGCTCGATGCTATTGATGAAGTCGAGTGTGAAATCGATTTTCAACCTAAAGCCTACTCAGCGTTATCTTCTATTGCGCCGATTGCCAATGTGAAGCAAGTGATTGCCGTAGCCTCAGGTAAGGGCGGCGTGGGTAAGTCAACCACAGCGGTGAACTTAGCCTTGGCATTAGCGGCTGAAGGTGCGCAGGTGGGTATTCTCGATGCGGATATTTACGGCCCGTCAGTGCCTATGATGTTAGGTATTCCTAATTTCAGACCGCTTTCCCCCGATGGCAAACATATGACAGCCGCCAGTGCCCATGGTATTGCCGCGCAGTCGATTGGTTTTATGCTCAGTGGTGATGAAGCTGCCGTGTGGCGTGGCCCAATGGCTGCGGGCGCGTTGGCCCAGTTACTGAATGAAACCCAATGGCCAGAACTGGATTATTTAGTCGTTGATATGCCACCAGGCACAGGGGATATTCAGCTCACGTTATCGCAAAAAGTCCCTGTGAGCGGCGCTGTTATCGTAACTACACCGCAGGATATCGCGCTGGCTGATGCCAAGAAGGGCATCAATATGTTCCAGAAAGTGAACATTCCTGTGCTGGGTATAGTCGAGAACATGAGTTTCCATTTATGTCCTGAGTGTGGTCATAAAGAACATCCATTTGGAACACACGGCGGCAGTAAAATCGCTGAACGCTATCAAGTTCCACTGTTAGGCGCTTTGCCGCTGCACATTAATATCCGTGAAGCCATGGATAATGGTGCGCCGACCGTCGTTGCCGATCCCGACAGTGAAGTCGCAGCTCTTTATCGGGAAATTGCCCGTAAAGTGGGCGCAGAATTGGCTTTAAAACAAAGCCAGAAAACAGTTTCTATTAGTGTTTCAGATGACGAGTAAGGTTTAAGGGTATGAATTCTCAGCAGTGTGTCATTATTGCAATTGCTGGCGCGTCAGCATCGGGCAAAAGTTTAATTGCCAAAACGATTTTTGACGAATTGCGCCGCGATTTAGGCACAGATCAAATTGGGGTAATTAATGAAGACGCGTACTATCGCGATCAGAGTCATTTATCCATGGATGAACGGGTATTAACGAATTACGATCATCCAAAAGCGCTGGACCATCAACTGCTGTGCACGCATTTACAGTTGCTCAAGTCTGGCGAAGCTGTTGATATCCCTTGTTATAGCTATACAGAACATACACGCACTGCAGAAACCTTAAAGATGACACCGAAAAAGGTGATCATTTTAGAAGGTATCTTATTGCTGACCGATCCTAAGTTACGTGCTCTGATGGACGCGAGTGTGTTTATGGACACGCCGCTGGACATTTGTTTCCTACGTCGCTTAACTCGTGATGTGGCCGAGCGCGGCCGTACGATGGAATCTGTGATTTCACAGTACAAGAAAACCGTGCGTCCTATGTTCTTACAGTTTATCGAACCCTCGAAACAATACGCTGATATTATCGTTCCCCGTGGCGGCAAAAATCGTATTGCGACTGATATTTTAAAGACTCGTATCCAACATTTACTGGCAAAATAACGACATAAAAACTCAAGGAGTAATAGGCAAGATGCGCTTAACCGATATCGAAATTGAACAGGCCCTTGATAACGGCACTATCGTAATAGAACCTCGCCCAGGCATAGAAGCTATTTCAGGCGTCAGTGTTGATGTGCGCTTAGGTGGACAGTTTCGCGTCTTTAAAGATCATACCGCGCCTTTTATCGACTTGAGTGGTCCAAGTGCTGAGATGCAAGCGGCGCTTGATCGGGTGATGAGTGAGATTATCGAAATCCCCGATGGCGAAGCATTTTTCTTGCATCCTGGAGAATTGGCTTTGGCTGTGACTTACGAGAGCGTAACTTTACCTGCTGATATCGTCGGTTGGCTTGATGGCCGTTCGTCTCTAGCGCGTTTAGGCCTGATGGTACACGTAACGGCGCACCGTATCGATCCGGGTTGGCAAGGTAAAATTGTGCTCGAGTTTTATAACAGCGGCAAGTTACCTTTAGCCTTGCGCCCACGCATGACTATAGGTGCGCTTAACTTTGAACGCTTAAATCATGCGGTTGCACGTCCTTATAACACCCGTAAAAGTGCCAAGTACAAAGATCAGCAAGAAGCGGTGGCTAGCCGTATCAGTCAGGACTAACACGCGTGTTCTGGGTGAATGGCGCATCGCAGGCAAGTGTCGACCCTTCCGATCGAGGGCTTGCCTACGGTGATGGTCTGTTTGCAACGATGCGAACGGACGCTGAGGGGATTATTTTTTTTGAAGCCCATCAAGCCCGTTTAACCGCAAGCGCCGCAAGGCTTGGATTTCAATGGCAAATGAGTGAAGCATTGCAACAGCAACTGAATATCTTAGCCATTGAATATCCGCATCATTGCATTAAGTTAATCGTTTCCCGTGGTGTTGGTGGTCGTGGCTATACACCGCCAGAAAATGTTAATCCTACCGAAATCGTCTCAGTTCATACTATCCCCGGTCATTATGCTCAGTGGCAGCAACAGGGTATTAGCCTTAAAACTTCGTCGGTACGATTGGGTTTGCAGCCTCTGTTGGCAGGGATGAAGCATTTAAATCGACTCGAACAAGTTTTGATTAAATCACACTCTTTACCGCAGGGATTTGATGACTGGTTAGTCAAAGATATCGAGGAGAATGTGATTGAATCTTCGATGGCGAATGTGTTTTTTATCAAAGATAATCGCATTATCACGCCTTCATTAGCCCTGTGTGGCGTGGCGGGTGTGATGCGCGAACAGATAATGTTGGCCTTGCTTGAACAGAACATGAATATCGAATGTTTGCCCGTTGGCGCCGAGCGTTTAATCGAATTTGACTCAGCGTTTATCACTAACAGCGTTTTAGGGATTGTGGATGTACTGGCGATAGACTCGCTCAAGTTCACCCGTGCTCCGATTACCGCGCAACTTAGACAGACACTTTCACTCACTCTATGAAAAAAATCATTATTATCGCCAGTTCAACCCTGTTGACCTTGCTAACCTTAGTCTGTTTGGGTGCCTTTTGGGGCTATCAAACGGTTGTCGAATACAGTCAAACGCCGCTGAGTCTCAGCGAGCCTAAAGAGTTGAAGGTTGAACGCGGCACCAGTGTAAATCAACTGGCGCAGCAACTTGCCGATGACGGCGTTATTCAAGATACGTGGAAACTCAAGTGGCTACTTAAGTTTCGTCCTGAGCTTGCCAAAATTCGCACGGGACTTTATGAAATATCACCTTCACAAACGATTACTGATTTACTCAATGATTTGATCGCTGGGAAAGTAAAAACCTTCAGTTTGACCTTAGTTGAAGGTAAAACTATTGTGGAATGGGAACAACAGCTTACCAGTGCTCCGCATTTACAAATGTCACCAGAAGCTTTTGCTGCGGTATTGATGGCACAAGGCGATGATTCTGGTTTGCCTGAAGGAAAATTCTTCCCCGACACTTATCATTATACCGCCGAGGCGGATGCTAAAGTCATGCTGACTCAAAGCTATAAAATGATGGAGCAGGAGCTTGCCAAAGCGTGGGCAGAACGGGCGCCAAATTTGCCGTTAAAATCGCCCTATGAAATGCTGATTTTGGCATCGATAGTTGAAAAGGAAACCGGCCAAGCCCATGAGCGTGAGCAAATCGCCGGTGTATTTGTTAATCGTCTTAACCTAGGTATGCGTCTGCAAACCGATCCGACCGTTATTTACGGCATGGGTGATCGCTATAAGGGTAATATCACCCGCAAAGATTTAGTCGAAGAGACGCCTTTTAATACTTATCGCATCTTTGGATTGCCGCCGACGCCGATAGCTGCACCGAGTAAAGCCTCATTGATGGCCGTGTCTAAGCCCGCCAGTGTGAGTTACCTTTATTTTGTATCGCGCAACGATGGCACCCATGTGTTTTCAACCACGCTTGAAGAACACAATCACGCCGTAGACGTCTATCAGCGTAAGATAAAACCAGCGACGCCAGAAAAATCCCCAAAGTAAAAATGCAGAGAAAGAAAATCCAATGTCAGTTTTTGCAAAATTTATCGTTATTGAAGGTTTAGAAGGCGCAGGTAAGTCGAGTGCGATTAACCTTATTCGCGACTTTATTGAAAAACATACGGGTAAAGCACCGATTTGCACCCGCGAACCGGGCGGTACACCATTGGCTGAACGTATCCGTGATTTAGTTAAGATTGCCGATGCGAACGATCCCCTGTGTGATGAGGCCGAGTGTTTACTCATTTATGCTGCCAGAGCTCAGTTGGTTGCTAATGTCATAAAGCCCGCGCTTGCGCAAGGGCAATGGGTATTGGGTGATAGACATAATCTATCGTCATTAGCTTATCAAGGTGGTGGCAGAGGTTTAATGCCGTTAGTGGAAGCGGTGAGCACTGCAACACTAAAGGGATTTAAACCCGATCTTACTTTGTACTTAGATTTAGATCCTAAGCTTGGGCTTACCCGTGCAGCTAAACGTGGTGAGCTTGATAGAATTGAGCAACAAGCGATTGATTTCTTTGAGCGAGCACGCGCTACATATCTCAAACTTGCCAGCGAAGATGACAGTATCGTGGTTATAGACGCGAGCCAAACTATGGCTGAAGTGCACAAAGATATCTTAGCCGTGCTTCAGGCGATGGTATGGTAGCCGAGTCCGGATTTACGGCTGAGCAATTACCTTGGCTCGAAGGGCCAAGACAGGCATTTTTAGCGCAATTAGCGCGTCAAAAAATACCTCACGCACAACTCGTGGGCATTGATTCAGCCTATGGTGGTGAGTTGCTGAGTGTGTTTATGGCGCGCGCGGCTATGTGTTTGCAGCCAACGCCTGTGGGAGCGTGCGGTTTTTGTAAGTCTTGTCAGCTCTATGATGCGGGCAATCATCCTGATTTTTATCATATCGCCGCCGATGGCAATCAAATTAAAGTCGATCAAATTCGTGAGCTGTGTACGCGTCTGACAGCCACCGCACAGCAAAGTGGCAGGCGTGTAGCGATTATCCACCACAGCGAGCGTCTTAACTCCGCAGCCGCGAACGCACTCCTTAAAACCCTTGAGGAGCCAGGTAAAGACACCTTACTGATTTTGCAGTCGGATACGCCTGCACGTTTGATGGCGACGGTTAGCAGTCGTTGTCAACGCATTCCCTTTGTCGTTCCGAGTCGAGAGGTCATCAAAAACTGGCTTGCCCAGCGATGTGGTATTCAAGAGGATGTGACTTGGTGTTTGAGTGTGGTGGGGGGGCCGTTAAAGTTGGCTGAGAGTTTGCAGTCTGAGGGTAGCCAACAGAGTCGGTATCAATCCTTGCTACAATTTCGCAAAGATTGGGCACAAAGTTTGTCGTCTGGTCATCTGTGTGCTAGTTTGTTAATAATAAGTGAACAACAAATAATTGATGTTCTTAAGGTTTTGTACCTACTTATACGACAGGTTTTACTGAAAAATAGCCATCAAGATGCGTTTGTTCATGCGCAGCTCGGGAATTTGGCGGCTAAGATCATGGGAATGTGTCATAGCTTAAGCACAATGCCGAGCGTCAATTATCTGGCCCTGTGTCAAAGTTATGTCTTAGAATATAGAGAGATAACAAATAAGTAATATGCCATGGTAGATCTCGTCGTTAATTTTGATACTTTACATCAGTTATATCGTGCCTATATGCCTTTTATTAAGCCGGCAGGATTATTTATTGCGACCAGTGAAAGTCATTATCTTGGCCAACCGCTGACGATTGCGTATCGTTTACCCGGCGCAACCCTCACTAATGAATTTCGTGGTGTTGTGGTGTGGATTAATCCCTTAGGAGCGTCGGGTGGCCGCCCTGTGGGGATTGGCATTAAAATTATTTCTGAGCCAGATAGCCATAAACACCATATCGAAAAGTTACTGTCCCGCGAACTCGCCTCCGGCGATCTAACCTGCACTATGTAGCTTAGCCTGCATTATTGATCTGGTTTAAACGTTTGTTCACTGCCTAAACTGGCTATTTACTTCTGTTGAATTTGACCTCGATCTCTTGGCTGGGTATCCTTGTCGTCCTTTGTTACTCTGCTTGGAAATCCTTGTGCTTATTGATTCACACTGCCATCTCGATCGCCTCAAAGCGGCGCCTGATCAACAAACCTTAGAACAGATTCTTGCTAATGCTAAAGCTCGTGGCGTGGACTATATGTTGTGCGTGAATGTACGCCAGCAGGGATTTGAATCGATGCGAGATAAAGTTGCAGCCTTCGAACAGGTATTTTTGTCATCGGGTGTGCATCCATTAGACGTTAAAGAAGGCCTCGATGTTGAGCAAATTCGTCGCTTTGCCACCGATCCTAAAGTGGTCGCGATTGGTGAAACGGGGTTAGATTATTTTTATGCCGACGAAACTAAACTGCTGCAACAACAATGTTTTGAGCAGCAGATTGCCCTTGCGGTAGAAGTGAATAAACCTCTAATTGTCCATACCCGTGATGCACGTGAAGACACGATCACTATGCTTAAGCAGGGTAACGCGGATAACGTTGGCGGCGTGCTGCATTGCTTTACCGAGAACTGGGAGATGGCGAAAGCGGCGATTGATCTCGGCTTTTATATTTCGGTTTCTGGCATAGTCACTTTTAAAAATGCGGGTGATCTGCGAACCGTTATTCGCAAAGTGCCTCAGGATCGTCTGCTAGTTGAAACGGACTCGCCTTATTTGGCGCCGATCCCACACCGTGGACAAGAAAATCAGCCTGCCTATGTGCGTGATGTGGCTGAGTTTGTGGCAGAGCTTAGAGGTGAGCGTTACGAAGATCTTGCTGAATACACCAGCAATAACTTCTTTAATTTATTCAAAGATGCAGCGCGTTTAGTTGGCCGTTAGCTGCAAGTGCTTTGAATCACTTTATGCGATTGTGTGATTGTTAGCGTACAGGCATAAAAAAAGGCCCAAAACGATTAAAGCTGCTTGGGCCTAGGGGAATGGCTCATTGAAGAGCCGTGCGCTACAGGTGAAAGCGCCATGCAGTGCGCTTTACAATAGACTGAGTGTAGTCGAGCTTTTGTCTTATAGTCGCGCTCACTTTCCCCCTTTTTTAGGTTATTTATCGCTAAAAAACAGCGAAATTATAACGATTTCGCCTGTTCTGGTAGTAGTAACACTTTATCTTTCACTAAGTCTCTGGGTAGGTTGTTTTTTAACTTATTGCCTAAATGTTTCGCCATGCCTAATGGTGCACCGCCATAACAGACGATCACTTCACCTTGAGCTTTCACTGCGGTGTTTAGGGCAATATCTCGCCCCATCAAATACTCTTTCGCTTCAACATCGCTCACATCGACCGTTTTTGCGGTTGGGCTGAGTTGTTTTCCTGCTAATGCAATAATCGCTTCATGGCGGACTTTAAAGCCGTGTTTACTGTTATCGGCGAGTTTAATACCAATACGCTGAAAGCGCATACGGCCGATAAAAGCGTTGAATTCATGCGGAAATAGCCAGAATTCATCATCGCGAACCATGATGAGTTCGTCCGGTAAGCTGATGCCTAAATCCTGCTGAAAATAGTCTTTGATCCCTTGGGCTTGTTTCGCTGATGCGGGCGTGAAGGGAAAATTTTTCTGTAGTGTAGGCTCTGGTTGTAAACGCGGCACTGAGGCGGTTTTTGTCAATTTAGCGACAAAGAAACCTTCACTGTCGTAAATCTGTGGCCAGACATGTAAGAAGCCTTCGGGCGTTGTAGCTCGATCTGCACCATCAAATAAATCGCTTAAGGATTCAAACTGCACCGCATCGCCGTAGACTTGCTTTAAATACTCGCACACGCCTTGGTTTTCGAGGCGGTTTAAGGTGCAGGTTGAGTAGACCAAACTGCCACCGGGTTTCAGGGCGAGAAACGCCGATTCGATTAAGGCTTTTTGGGTTTCGCTAATCGCCAGCACATCGTCTAGGCTCCAGTGTTTTAGAGCATCGGTGTCTTTACGCACTGTGCCTTCACCGCCACAGGGCGCATCGATAAGCACGGCATCAAAACTTTCGTACAGGTATTCGCCAAATACACGGCCATCGAAATGAGTGAGGGCGCAGTGGCTCGCGCCCATGCGCAGCACATTGGCGTGCAATACTTTCACGCGGCTCGCCGAATACTCATTAGCCACCAATAAGCCTTGGTTTCGCATCAATGCGGCCATTTGAGTGGTTTTTGAACCGGGTGCGGAGGCGAGATCGAGTACGCACTGCCAATGTGCATTCGGTGTAAAAAGTGCGGTCGGCGGCAACATAGAGCTGGCTTCTTGAATGTAGAATAGGCCCTGAATGTGCTCTAAGGCATTGCCGAGTTGTTCTTCTTCGTAACTGATCCAAAATCCGTCTTCACACCAAGGAATAGGATCGAACGTCCAGCCCTTAGGTTGCATCAAGGTCTTAAAGTCGTCACTGCTGATTTTTAAGGTATTGACCCGAATTGAACGTCTAAGCGGCCTGTCGCAGGCGGCAATAAACTCGTCCATGGATAAATGGGCGGGGAGCTCTTGGGTGATTGTATCGATAAAATTTTGATTTAATTGGACCATTGATTTCATTGAACCATAGGAAAATAGACTGTGTATCAACTGGCGCGAGTATATCATAATCCCTTATTGGGTCTGAGATTTTCTCCCGAGCAGCCAAGGCTGCTATTGTGATTTAATGTTTATACTTTGACGATTTCAGCGATATCAGAATGAGTCGCCATAAAGCTAGCACTCAGTAGCCATGAGCTAATAGAATAAAAACAAATAAAAATAAGGGGATTAGCGTGCTGAATCGTGTGTGGTTGGCTTTTTTTATCACGGCATTGCTGGCAATAGCGGTGCAACTGTTCAATGGGCACATAGAAGTCCTATCGGCTTCGGTCGTCGCATTATTTGCTAGCGCTAAGCTTGCCGCTGAAATTTCCCTTGGGCTGATTGGCGTGCTTTCTCTGTGGATGGGATTGATGCAGGTAGGAGAAAAGGCTGGCGTTGTCGGCGCTATTGCCTTTGTGTTTGAGCCATTACTGCGCCGTTTGATGCCTGAAGTGCCCAAGGGGCATCCGGCCTTTGGCAGTATCACGATGAATTTAACAGCGAATATCTTTGGGTTAGATAATGCTGCCACACCACTTGGTTTAAAGGCGATGCATGATTTGCAGAGTTTAAATCCGCTAAAAACCGTGGCGACGAATGCGCAAATCTTATTTTTAGTACTCAATACTTCCTCTGTGACCTTAGTGCCTGTGACGGTATTCCTTTACCGTGCCCAGCAAGGTGCCGCTGCGCCTGCGGATATTTTCTTGCCGATTTTACTGGCTACTTCGGCATCGACATTGGCGGGCTTGCTGGTTGTGGCGTTAGTGCAGCGAATTTCATTATTAAACTCAGTGGTGCTCGGTTATGGCGCCTTGATGCTCTCAGGATTAGTGGCGAGTGGTTTTTATCTGATGACCTTAAGTGCTGAGGCCATTGGCACTGTGTCGACGGCAATGGGCAATGGTATTTTGCTGTTATTGGTATTTACCTTCGTGATTGTTGCGGGCATTCGCAAGGTGGCGGTTTATGATGAGTTTATTGATGGGGCGAAGGCGGGTTTTGCCCAATCCATCCAATTGATCCCTTATTTGCTCGCCATGCTATTAGCGATTGGTTTACTGCGTGCATCCGGCGCCTTGGATTATCTGTTGCACTTGATTGCCACTGGTGTGCGGATATTAGGTTTTGATACGCGTTTTGTCGATGCTATGCCGACCGCGCTGATGAAACCTTTTAGTGGCTCAGGCGCCAGAGCCATGATGCTTGAGACAATGGATCACCACGGAGTAGATTCCTTTGCGGGTCGATTAGCGGCGATTTTTCAGGGTAGCACTGAAACCACTTTCTATGTTCTCGCTGTGTATTTTGGTTCTGTGGGTATTCGCCATGGACGCCACGCCTTGGCTTGCGGTTTAACTGCGGACTTTGCTGGGATCAGCGCCGCGATTGCTGTTTGTTATTGGTTTTATGGATAAGGGGGCTAGAGTATTGAGCGATCTAGAATGTCCCAATAACATTGCGAGAGAAGCTAAAAATAAATCAGGCGCATTATGCGCCTGATTTATTTATAAGAGCTTTAATATTAGTGCGTTGGTGTAAGTATTTTGATGAAAAAAATTACTGGGCTGGTGCCCATTGCTGCCATTCGTTTTCGGCTTTGTGTTGTAATCTTAATACTGTGCCAGTCGCTAAATGATTACCCTCTTGAGTCGTGTCCTTAGTCGCCACATTGATGCCGCCAGCGAGTAAGGTTTCCAGCGAGCCCGCTTCGATTTGGGCACCAGAGAAGAGGCCTACATCGACTTTAATCCCTGAGGCATCCCAGAACTGACTGCTTTGATTCACTAAGTGACTGTACTGTGCCTCGATATGGGCCTGCATCAATACACTATTCCCCTGTGTCGATAGGCTATAACCGTCGATTTGACCGACTTTAATCCCTCTGAAGAAGATAGGTGTGCCGACTTTCATTGAGCCTAGGCTAGTATCTTCTAGAATGAATTTCAGCGCATCTTCGGCAACATTGGCATAGCTGCTGGCAGCGAGGTTGGCAACAAACTGGGTCGCTTTTTGACTGCCCTTACCCGGTAAGACTCCTATGTAAGGACCTGTGATCAGCGTTTCTGGCGCTTTGATCCCCGCCAGAGAAATTTGTGCATCCACTAAATGATATTCACAGTCACTGCGGCTGAAATGTTCGGCATATTCCCCGTAGAGATATGCGCTAGCTGTGAGTGTATTGAGATCCGCATTGAGCTTCACCTGCGACACTTCACCCACTTGATGACCTTGATAACGAATCGCTGCCTTGGCCGTAAGCTTGCTGGAGGCGGGTAATGTGAGGCGAATTGCCTGCGCCTGAGTTAATGCCAACTGCTTGCTCTCATAGAGTTTTAACGGGATTGTATTGCTCACTTTGTCATTGCTATCAAGCAGTCCCAGACTGATGCTGCCCTTTAATGCTCCTTGTAGCGGGGCAACGGCGACATCAATACCGGCAAGACTGGCACTGATATCCACGGCGCTGTTACGCCAGAATACTTTTGGCTTTTTCAGCAAGGGTTGAAACTGTTTGTCGATAGCGAGCTTGATAGTGAAGTCTTCGGTTTTGCTTTGCCAGTTCACTGAGTCAACTGTGCCAATTTGCATTTTTTTATAGTAAATCGGTGAGCCTTGGCTGACATCGGCGCCATCTTGACTGATTAACGTTAAATGCACTTGCTGCTGACGATCATAAAAAGCTGTCGCGGCATCCACAGAGCTAAAGAGGGTCAGAGCGCTGTTAGCAGCTAAAGGTGTGTCGCTGTGACCTTGGATCAAGCTAACGGCACCTTGAGTGAGCGTTGTAAAATCCCTTGCTTTGACTGAGACACCGTCTAACGATGCGTTTACCGTTAATGCTGACTCAGGCACAAAATAGCTGTCGCTGCGTATTAGACTGGCAAACTCAGGTTGTAGCTCTAGTTGGTATTCCACTGCCGATAAATCTTTGGTTAACTTAACCGCAAGCACTGAACCGATGGGTATTTGCTTGAAGCGAACTTGAGCGCCCGCTGAAATGCCCATGTTTTCGGCTGAGGTTAAGGTCAAGAAACGCTTCTTCGATTGCAGTAAATCAGGTGCCTTTGATTGTAAGGCAAAGCTGCTTGGTACCGCGCTTTTGGTGTTTATGCCTGGCAGGAAGTTGATCACGCTACCTGTCAGTAAGCGTTCTGGATTCTTAATGCCTGAGAGGGAAATATCAGCACCTTCAAGCCAAAACACCCCGTCGTTAGTTAACAGTGAACCGTATTGAGGTTCAAACTTAGCCACGGCTGTAACACCATTGGACGTGAGTTGTTTACTTAAAATACTGCCAATGCTCATGCCGCGATAAACGATGCGGGTACCTTTGTCGACACCGTTAGCATCAGCCATGGTTAGGTTTATTTCTATGCCGCCAAGGGCGGTGGTTTCTGAATCATAAAGCGAAAAAACGTCACCGTTTTTAGCTATGTCTGCTTTATCGTCAGAGCTGAAACTCACGCCGCCAGCCAGAATGGACGCCAAACTCTCTGAACTGACTTTAACTCCAGTTAGTGAAGCATCAATTTTGACGCCAGAAACATTCCAAAAGTGAGAATTTTTCTTCACTAATCGCGCGTATTGCTCTTGAATGAAAGCGCTGATAATGACTCTTTGATTGCCATCTAAACGATAGCTGACCACGCTACCCACAGGGATTTGGCGGAAAAATATTGGCGAGCCAACATCGAGCGAACCGAGTTTATCGGAGGTCAATTCGACCATCACACCTTCTGAGCCGATTTGCATCGGCGGCGGTTGGCGTTCTGCTTCAAAAAAGGTCGAGGCATTACCTTTCCCTGGTTGGATGGCAATATAGTTACCCGAAAACAGCGCATCTAAGCCTTCAACACCTGTAATACTTGCTTTAGGTGTGACAAGCCAGAAGAGGGTTTCTTTATTCAAGAATGGCTTAGCGCGGTAGTCCATCATGACCTTGACGTTCACGCCTTTGAGATCTTCATCTATGCCAATGTCTTTCACTTTACCGACAGTCAAACCTTGGTATTTGACTAAGGTTTTACCCACATCAATCCCAGTGGCGCTCGGAAAGTGAATTTGAATTTCAACCCCCGATTCTTTAATGCTCTTAATGCCCAGCCAAGCACCTAATGCCAACGCGACAATAGGAAGCAGCCAAATGGGCGAAAAGAGTTTTTTCTTTACAACTTTCGGCGATTCAATTTGTGTCATCTTGAGGTTCCAATCGATCCCAGAGTAAACGAGTGTCTAAAACTTTTGCGGCTAACTGAGTTAACAGAATAACCAAGGCAAATGCGGTAGCCGCAGGCGCAGGTTTCGCGTCGAGTAATTGTCCCATGTTCACTAATGCCACTGTGATTGAGATGACAAATAAATCGAGCATTGACCAGCGGCCAATCCATTCGATGATGTGAAAACCCACCATCAATTTCTTTTTTGAAATCGGAATGTCAAAGCTGATCGCACACAGATAAATGGATAAGCCGATGATTTTAATCCATGGTACTAAAATACTGGCGGTAAACACTATGATGGCAATAGGCAGCATATCTGAATGCACTAAATGTAAAATGCCCGAAAAAATCGTGTCGTGCCGCACTTGGCCTTGGTTGGTCAGCATAGTGATAGGGTAAATGTTGGCTGGCACCAGTAAGATGGCAGCGGTAATCAACAAAGCCCAACTTTTTTGCAGGCTGGAATAGTCTCTGACGTGCAACTCAGTTTCACAGCGCTGACAGTGCGTGAGTTCACTGCTGTTGAGTTGGCGACACACTTTACAGAGACATAGGCCGATATCTTTACCTTGTTGTTTCATATCAGCTATGATCTTCCAATAACGTCCACATATGTTCTAAGTCGTATTCTCTTTGTAGAAACAAGGTCACGAGAAACAGCATAGTGAAGCAAAATGTGCCCATACCAAAATAAATGTCCGAAAAATCAGATAGCTGAAATGATGAAACTAAGAAGCTGATCACATAAATTTCCAGCATAGTGAGCTGCGATAAGATACCATGAAATTTTAATAACTGCTTCAATGAGTTACGCCAAAAAAGGCTACTCAATCCCCATTTCACAATTAAAATCTGTGTCAATATCGATAACAGTAATAAGCCTGGACCTATCACAGCTGCGGCAAGTACGGCGACACCTACAACCCAATAGCCTTGGTCAAATACTGCAAATGCCCCTTGGAAAACCGTGGTAGTACGAATACTGCCGAAAAAGTGGATCTCGAGTACGGGTAAAAAATTAGCAGGGAAATAAAACACTAATGCCGAAATACATAGGGCTAACATACCATTCACAGAGCAGTATGGCGTGTCATAAAGTGCAGTACTGCAACGAGGACAGATTGCTCTAACGCCGCTAGGCAAGGCACGTTTGCGGACTGCTAAATCGCAGGAGCGGCATAGGGTTACTGAATTTTCTGCTGCGTTTTCATGCATATAAAAATATATATTAGCCTAATAGGAGTAATAACAGCGAGATCGGTGCAAAGTGTCGTGCTAGTTAGCTGTTCAGCCACGTCTAGCGCTTTTATAATCTTGGCAACGAAAGTACGCTAATAATATCAGATTAATCAGAACACTTGCATCACAAGTTCAATCTATGTCACTCTAGTTACTGTATATAAAAACAGTGCGAGGGCAGTCATGGCAGTAATAACACAGTTTGTCGTGGTCAGAGAAGGGGTTGAAAAGATGACATTCACATCTAAGAAGGAGGCTGATGCCTACGATAAGATGCTCGATATCGCCGATAACCTTATCCCCTTCATTCAAAAAGCTGATTTGGGTATAGATGAAAGTGTGGGCGAAAAGCTCGCATTCTATTTTGCTAACAATAAAGATGAGCTGACGAACTTGCTTAAAGGCGCCGTTCAGGTTAATAGTACGCCAACGAATCCGCCTGCAGCGAAAAAAGCGGCTAAAAAGACCGAAGCAGCAGAATAAAATTGTTAGGAAATGTAATGAAATCGAAATTTTATGAGTCACTTAACCGTCAAGCCTTGGCCTTGTTGGAAGGGGAAGACGACCTTGTTGCGGCGATGGCGAATTTTTCAGCCTTGCTCAATGATAATTTAACTGAGCTGAACTGGGTGGGATTCTACGTCATGCGTGGCGAACAACTAGTATTAGGCCCGTTTCAAGGTAAAGTGGCTTGTACACGCATTCCGTTAGGAAAAGGTGTGTGTGGTACTGCAGCATTCACTAATCAAACTCAGCGAGTGGCCGATGTCCATCAATTTGATGGTCATATTGCCTGTGATTCTGCCAGTAATTCTGAAATCGTTGTGCCAGTTCGTGCGCAAGGTAACGTGGTTGCCGTGCTCGATATTGACAGTCCTATCTTCGATCGTTTCGATGAAGAAGACCAAAAGGGGCTGGAATTACTGGTTAAAAGTTTTGAAAACTGCCTATTTGATTAATTTGCGTACAATAACGCATAATTCATAGTCGCAATCGGTGGCGTGCGCCTTATAATATGCGCCTGCACGCATTAAGCTGGTTTGATTGGCATGCAATGAATAAGCTTAGTGTTTTGAGCTGTCAAAATTTGTTAAGGTATATTTTTTAACTTTAGTAAACGCGGCTAGGATGCTAATTTGTACGTTGACTCAATATTGAGTTTAACGAAGATAAACGACATGTAAGAAGCTGATATATATCACCTCGAATCGATGTCCCTTTTTGACTGTGGAAGTAATGATGGAATCAACAGAAAAGTTGACCGACACCAATGCAATTTTGGCGTATTTGTATGAAACATTTCCTTTGTGCTTTATTGCTGAAGGTGAAACTAAGCCATTAAAAATCGGATTGTTTCAAGATTTGGCTGAAAGGTTGGCTGATGATTCTAAAGTCAGTAAAACTCAGCTCAGAGTTGCCTTGAGACGTTACACCAGCAGCTGGCGCTATTTAAAGTGCGTTAAAGCGGGCGCACAACGCGTAAACCTGGATGGCGAACCTTGCGGCGAGTTAGAGCAAGAGCACATTGATCATGCTCAAGCCATGTTGAAAGAGAGTCAGGATAAGGCCAAAGCGAAACGTGCAGCACTTGCACCTAAGCCTGCGGCGAAGAAAGCACCTAAAAAGGTGGCCGTTCCTCAGCGTCCTAAAACTGAGCGTCCTGCTAAGCCTGGACCAAAAGCTGCAGCGCCAGTCGTCAATTATGTTCAAGCACAATTGACTGATTTAACGAAAAAACAACGCGTCAATGTTAAATTAGGTATGACACCCGTAGCCGGTGTGATTACTGACATTAACAAGGAAGATATTCATGTTCAGCTTGATAGTGGCCTAACGATTAAAGTTAGAGCAGAACATATCCTGCTGTAATCATTTATTAAAACGGAGTAACTTGTTGATGCGAAAACTCACTTTGGCTACCTCGATCGCCACTGTTTTTGTCGGATTCTCGGCTTGGGCCGTACCACCCACGATTCAAATCAGCGAGTTACCCACTCTCAAGCAGGAAGCGCAACATAAGGTTGCGAGCAAAAGGGTAACGGACTTATACACTCGTTCGCACTATCATAGATTCAATCTCGATGACGCCTTTTCTGCGCAAATTTTCGATCGTTATCTGCAGCAGTTGGACTATCGCCGCAATGTGTTAACCCAAGCGGATGTCGATAGTTTTAAACCTTATGCAACCCAATTCGATGACATGCTTAGTTCTGGTGAACTTGAGCCTGCCTATAAAATGTTTGATATCGTCCAAAAGCGCCGCTATGAAGGCTTTGTCTATGCTTTATCTCTATTAGATAAAGAGATGGATTTTTCTGCGCCCGGTGATGCCTATGAGTACGACCGCGATGAGGCTGCATGGCCAAAAGACCAGACAGAAATTAATGAGTTATGGCGTCAACGTGTTAAATACGATGCACTAAATCTTAAACTCACAGGTAAGCAATGGCCTGAGATTGTTGATATCCTCCAAAAGCGTTACAACAACGCCATTAAACGGTTGATTCAAACTAACAGTGAAGACGTGTTCCAAGGCGTGATGAATGCCTTCTCGCGTAGCATTGAGCCACATACAAGTTACCTTTCACCACGCAATGCTGAACGTTTCCAAATGGAAATGAACTTGAGCCTTGAAGGCATTGGTGCTCAACTGCAACTTGAAGACGATTACACTGTCATTAAAAGTTTAATTACTGGCGGCCCTGCTGCGGGCAGTGAAAAACTGTCGCCGGAAGACAAGATTGTCGGCGTCGGTCAAGAAGGCGGTGAAATTGTTGATGTGATCGGCTGGCGTTTAGACGACGTGGTCGACCTGATCAAAGGGCCTAAGGGCAGTAAAGTTGTACTGCAAATTTTACCGAAGAAAGGCGGTTCGAATGCGAAGCCATTCGACGTTACCTTAGTTCGCGACAAAATTCGTCTTGAAGACAGAGCTGCAACCTCTAAGGTGATTGAACCTAAAGACGGCGAGTACGCAAATCGCAAAGTCGGTGTGATCCAAATTCCTGGTTTCTATATGAATTTGTCGCAGGACGTTGAAAAAGAGCTCGTGAAGTTAAACGACGCCAAAGTCGAAGGCATAGTCATCGACCTTAGAGGTAACGGTGGGGGGGCATTAACGGAAGCCGTGCTGCTGACGGGACTCTTTATCGATATGGGCCCTGTAGTGCAAATTCGTGATGCCGATGGACGAGTGTCTGCGCATCGTGATAACGACGGTAAAACCAGTTATGCAGGACCATTGACTGTGATGGTTGACCGTTACAGTGCTTCAGCCTCTGAAATTTTTGCTGCCGCATTGCAAGATTATGACCGTGCACTGATTGTCGGTGAGTCGAGTTTTGGGAAAGGCACAGTACAGCAGCATAAGAGCCTAGGCCGTATCTACGACATGTATGAGAAGCCAATTGGCCATGTGCAGTATACGATTCAAAAGTTCTACCGTATTAATGGTGGTAGTACACAGATTAAAGGTGTGACCCCCAACATTGCTTACCCAAGTGCGTTGGAGCCGGGCGAGTACGGTGAAGCTGAAGAGAAAAATGCTTTACCTTGGGATAAAGTGCCTATGGCGCAATATGGTACGCTTAATGATGTTACGCCTGAGTTAGTGACTAGCCTTGAATCTAAGCACCTTAACCGTATAAAAAACAGCGTAGAGTTTGCCTATATCAATCAAGATATTGCCGACTTTAAAAAGCATCACAAAGAGAAAACTGTGTCTCTGGTTGAAAGTGAGCGTATTGCTTCCCGTGAAGCCGATGAGAAAAAAGTCCTCGACAGAACAAACGAGCGTCGAGTCGCCAATGGTTTAGCACCGGTTAAATCAATGGAAGACATTAAAGACGACGCTGAATTGCCAGATGCATTTTTAGACGAAACCGCTTATATCACCTTAGATATGGCTGATGTGCAAAAAATGGCTAAAACTAGTGCTAAATAGGCGCTAGTCGAGTCGATTTATCCGATATCAAAACGCGCTTATGGCGCGTTTTTTCTTATTTAGATCAGCGTTAAAGGGATCGAAATGACACAAGCTCAAGCAAAATACTTAAAAGATTATCAAGCGCCACTTTTTACGATAGAGACTATCGATTTAGCGTTTAATTTGGCTGGCAATGAAACCCAAGTGCAGGCGATCAGTCGTATAAAACGCAGTTCAAAACATGCACAAGCCTTAGTGTTGGATGGCGAAGATTTGACCATTGTTTCACTGACAGTCAATGGTGATGCTGTGCCTTACCATGTTAGTGCAGGTCAATTAGTTCTAGAAACTGAGCTTGATGAGTTTGAGCTGAACATTATCACTAAGCTCGATCCTGAAGCTAATTCGAGCCTTGAAGGGCTCTATATGTCCGATGGTGCCTACTGCACGCAATGCGAGGCAGAGGGCTTTCGACGTATCACTTATTTCCTTGATCGCCCTGATGTATTAGCTAAATACACAGTTCGTATCGAAGCCGATAGCGCCGCATTCCCGTTTTTACTAAGTAACGGTAATTTGATTGATCAAGGTGAGTTAGATGGTGGACGCCATTATGTTTGCTGGCAAGATCCATTTCCAAAACCAGCGTATTTATTTGCCTTAGTCGCTGGCGATTTTGATCTATTGCAAGATGAGTTCATTACTCGCAGTCGCCGTAAAGTGATCCTGCAAGTGTTCGTTGATAAAGGTAATTTACATAAAGCACACCATGCGATGGCATCACTTAAGAAATCCATGGCATGGGATGAGAGCCGTTTTGATCTTGAGTATGATTTAGATATTTACATGATAGTGGCCGTCGACTTTTTCAATATGGGTGCGATGGAAAACAAAGGCTTAAATATCTTTAACACTAAATATGTGCTTGCAGATACCTTAACGGCCACCGACGAGGATTATCACGGCATTGAATCGGTTGTAGGCCATGAGTATTTTCATAATTGGACAGGAAACCGCGTAACGTGCCGCGATTGGTTCCAATTAAGTTTAAAAGAAGGCTTAACGGTTTTTCGCGATCAAGAATTTAGCTCAGATTTAGGCTCTCGTGCTGTGAATCGAATTCACGCAATTAAAGTGATAAAAAATCAGCAATTTGCAGAAGATTCTGGCCCTATGTCCCATCCTATTCGTCCAGAATCTGTCATTGAGATGAATAATTTCTACACTGTGACTGTGTATAACAAGGGCGCTGAAGTCATCCGCATGATGCACACTTTGCTCGGCGAAGAAAAGTTTCAGGCGGGAATGAAACTGTATTTTAAACGCCACGACGGCCAAGCTGTCACCTGTGATGATTTTGTGGCGGCAATGGAAGATGCCAGCGGAGTGGATTTAACCCAATTCCGTTTATGGTATAGCCAAGCCGGTACGCCGATTGTGACTGCGATGGACAGTTTTGATGCGCAAACGGGCGTTTATCAATTGACCCTTAAACAAAGTCTAGTGAACTGTGCATCACCGCTGCATATTCCGTTTAGCTTAGAGCTCTTAGATGCGAAGGGCCATTCTTTAGTGAATGAGATTCTCGATTTTACTCAAACTGAACAAGTGTTTAGCTTTGATGGACTCACTCATAAACCCGTCGCTTCGTTACTGCAAAACTTTTCCGCTCCCGTCAAATTACAATATCGATTCAATGTGGATCAACTCGTTCACTTGATGCGTTTTGCTAGCAGCGAAGTGGCGCGTTGGGAAGCTTCTGTGACCTTAGTGAGCCAAGCTATTTGGCAAAATGTGGCGAGTTTACAACAGCAACAAGCTATGGCTCTCGATCCCCGTGTGCGCGATAGTTTTAAAGGTGTGTTGTTAGACACTGAGCTTGATCCGGCATTGATCGCCGAAATATTAGCGATACCTACGGCTTCGGCTTTGATTGAGCAAACAGAGAATGTTGATCTAGATGCGTTAGCTTTAGCACGTGAATTTGTACTAATAGAGCTCGCTTCACATAGTGAAGATGAATTGATTGCGCTATATCGTTCTTTAGTCGCAGTAGAGAGTACGCAGGCAAGAGCCCTTAAAAATCAGTGTTTAACTTGGTTAGCTCGGGTGTCGGATGAGGCCGAGGGGTTAGTGATTTCTCAGTTCGATAACGCCAGTAATATGACGGATTCTCTTGGTGCGTTGACTGCTGCCAATGTTGGGAATTTACCTTGTCGTGATGAACTGATGACGACATTTGAGCTACGTTGGCAGGATACGCCATTAGTGATGGATAAATGGTTTATGTTGCAAGCGACCCGTGATGCAGATGATGTGATTGAGTGTTTGCGTCAGTTGCAGCAACACAAGTGCTTTAGTATGAGCAATCCAAACCGAGTGCGTGCTTTAGTGGGCAGTTTTGCTGCCGGTAATATTTATCAATTCCACCGTAGAGACGGTAAGGGTTATGCTTTCTTAACCGAATGCTTAATGACCCTTAATAAGCTCAATCCGCAGGTTGCGGCCCGTATGGTGACGCCATTGATCCAGTATCATAAATTCGACTTAGGCCGCCAAACCTTGATAAAAGCCTGTTTAGAGCAACTTTTGGCTTTGCCTGACTTATCTAAGGATATGTACGAAAAAGTCTCTAAAGCATTGGCAAAATAGCAGTTTGTAGGAGGAGGGCAGCAGTCTGTGCTGCCCTGATATTATGGAACTGTATTTCAAACTATCGATCAGCTATCGAGATTTCTTACCTTATTATCAAGGGCTTGCCGATAAAGTCGAGGTTCGTGAAACTCAAGGGCGGATTTTGTGGATTAATGGCCGTCATTTTAGGCGTTTTTTAACCGAAAATGGCATTCAAGGCTATTTCAAATTGGTTTTAGATGACAAGGGACAATTTGTTTCATTAAATCGAGTTTAGTCTTAATTTGTTTATCTTTACTTAGAGCAATTACTTTAAACGGTCGGCTGATTACTAAGCTCGCTTTGTGATATTTTATTTTTAAATATGTTAATGAATTATATGATTTTTTAATGTGTTTTTATGTTTCATTCCTATTCCGCTTTTCGCTAATTTAAATCTCTCCTTTTTAGTTAAGGGTACAAATGTACCTACATGCTTAATTCTTTAGAAAATTTTCTCTAACTGCGCCTTGCTCAAGGGGATTAATTGCTGTAACAATGATGTTACCTGTGAGCTAACAAGATGTTGGTTGTAATTCCTAAAACAAAGAATCCAGCAGGGTACGGAGAGCTAAAATGAAAATTGTTAAAAATAGTTTTAACAAATCGGCGCTTGCTTTGGGGGTGGCGTCGGCATTGAGTTTGTTAATGATCCCAAGCGTTAATGCAGTATCTTTTAATTGGGGAGAGGTTGAGGGCACATTTGACTCAACTTGGACTGCTGGTGCGAGCTGGCGTGTAGGGGAGCGCGATTGGGAAGGTCAAATTGGTAAGGTTAATCAACCCCAATTCGATTGGTCTAATTACAGCGCATTTGGTAATACTAAATACACTTCTGCTGAGATTTGGGCCCAGCCCGGATCGTATTCCAGTAACAATGACTTAAGTAATTTACTTTATTCTCAAGGCGATACTACGTCCGAAATCGTTAAAGGTTTGCATGAATTGTCATTGAAATACAAAAACTACGGTTTATTCGCTCGTGGTATGTATTTCTATGATCGTAAACTCAATGACGGTAATTATGATTTTAATGATCCGATAACGGGCAAAGAGTTTGACCCTTGCGAAGATAACCGTGCTTCAGAAGTTCAATGTAAAGATATTCGCTTACTCGATGCGTTTGTGTATGGCAACTTTGACCTCAACGATGGCGCTAATCCATTATCTATTCGTGTAGGTAATCAAGTGGTGTCATGGGGTGAAAGTACACTGATTGCCCATGGGATCAGTGAAATCAACGCCGTTGACTTGAACATACTTAATGCGCCAGGCGCTGAACTCAAAGAAGCGTTCAGACCTCAAGGTATGGTGTGGGCTTCCCTTGGTTTGACGGATTCATTAACGGTAGAAGCATTCTATCAATATGATTGGCAACCTATTTGGGTACCAACGCCGGGTTCTATTTTTGCGACTAACGATTTTGCGGGTTTCGGTGGTTACGCTCAAAACGCTCAGCTTGGGTTTAATGCTAACCCTGACATCAATTTAGACTTTGTGATGCAAGAATACGAGCGTTTAGCGGGCATGATTGCCAGCGGCCAATCTATTCCGACACAGCAATTGGTTTCTATGGCCTTAGCCTACCCAACAAAAGTGACGCTAGTGCAGGATGAGGCAGAGCCAAGCAATGATGGCCAATATGGTATTAAGCTGGGTTATTACGCGCCTTCACTGGGTGAAACCGAATTTGGTTTTTATTTCATGAATTACCATAGCCGTCGTCCTCTTATCAGTGGTACTGCCGCCGATTTTAGCACGGGTGCACTTTTGTCTGATCTGGCGACCATAGGTCAAAATTCGGGCAACATTGATCGTGAATTGCTGCTCAATTTGAAGAGTTTCTCTAAGGCGCAAATCGTTTATCCAGAGGATATCAAGCTTTACGGTTTCAGTTTCAATACCTTGGTTGGTGATACCTCTGTCGCGGCTGAAATTGCCCATCGTCAGGATGAACCACTGCAAATCGATGACGTAGAATTATTGTTTGCCGGTATGCCACAGCAGTTAGCTAACGCTGGTCTTCGTCCAGATCTCGATGGTATTTCACAGATTAAAGATGTTAAGCCGGGTGAAACCGTGGATGGCTTTATCCGTCTTGATACCACTCAGGCGCAGATGACTTTCACCCATTTATTTGGTCCAACGTTAGGTTTAGATAACTTGACTATGTTGGCCGAAGTGGGTGGCGTGTGGATCCATGATATGCCAGGTTTTGATGAGCTACGTCTCAATGGTCCTGGTACGTCACGTTCTGGCGGCAACCCAGATATGCCCGGCATCATTCAAGCCTTGCACAATGGTCCTGAAACTAACCCGTTCCCAACCGACTTTGCTTGGGGATATCGTTTAGTTGGAAAGGCGGATTTCAACAACGTATTTGCTGGGGTCAATATGTCTCCACGGGTGATTTTCTCCCATGACGTTGATGGTATTACACCTGATCCTATGTTCCTGTTCACGGAAGGACGTAAGTCTGTCGCGCTAGGCGTTAACTTCGACTATCAAAACCGTTGGGGTGCAGATATCTCCTATAACAATTTCTTTGGCGGTGTCGGTACGACGAATGCGATGGCAGATCGTGATTATGTTTCATTCAATATCAAGTATTCGATCTAAAAGGACTCAAACAATGAAGAAACTGACGATATTGGCGAGTGCAGTCATGCTGGCTTTCGCAGCGCCAGTCGCTATGGCTAAGATATCAGAAGCTGATGCGGCAAAACTTGGCAATGAACTTACCCCTTTAGGTGCTGAAAAAGCAGGTAATGCTGATGGTTCTATTCCTGCGTGGGATGGTGGTATCACTCAGCCTGTGGCGGGTTATACCAAAGGGATGCATCACCCAGATCCTTTCCCTGAGGATAAGATTGAATTTACTATTACCAATGCTAACAAAGCGCAATATAAAGATTTTTTAACGCCTGGTCAGATGAAGTTGTTCGAACTTTATCCTGATACCTACAAGATGAATGTGTACAAGACTCGCCGTAGCGCCTCTGTACCACAGTTCGTTTACGATGCGACTAAAGTTAACGCGACTCGTGCTGAACTGATTGCACAGGGCAATGGTATTTCTGGCGCGGCTATTGGTATTCCATTCCCGATCCCTGCAAATGGTTTAGAAGCAATTTGGAACCACATTTTGCGTTTTCGTGGTATCGATATCGAAACTTCCCGTAGCCAAGCTGCACCGACAGCCGATGGTAGCTATAGCTTAGTCGAAACGGCTGAGGAAATTCGCTTCGAATATTCTCGTCCAGAAATTACCTTAGATCAGCTTAAAGCCAGCAATACGCTGTTCTACTTTAAGCAAGTGGTGACTCAGCCTGCACGTTTAGCAGGTACAGCCTTATTGGTTAAAGAAACCATGGATCAAGAGGCGCTTCCCCGCCAAGCTTGGACCTATAACACAGGTCAACGTCGAGTCCGTAAAGCGCCGAACGTGGCTTTTGATACACCGGGTACAGTGTCAGATGGTCTGCGTACGACAGATGATTTCGATATGTTTAACGGCTCCCCAGTGCGTTACAACTGGGAACTGGTTGGCAAAAAAGAAATTTATATCCCGTACAACGATTACAAACTGCATTCGGATAAGCTGAAATATGACCAAATATTGAAACCTGGTCATGTGAATCCTGAGTACGTTCGTTGGGAAAAACACCGCGTATGGCAAGTGAGGGCGACGCTGAAAGACGGTATGCGCCACATTTATAAAGTGCGCGATATGTACCTTGATGAAGATTCATGGCAAGTGTCAATCGCCGATCTCTACGACAACCGTGATCAGTTGTATCGTGTGGCCGTTGCACATGGCTTGAATTACTACGAAGTACCTGCACAGTGGGATACTTTGGAAGTCTTCCATGATTTGCAATCCCGTCGTTATCTCGCCATGGGCTTAGACAACCAAAGTGGCATGTATAACTTCGATGCCAAACTGACTGAAGCTAACTTTACCCCCGATGCATTGCGTCGTGAGGGTATCCGTTAATAGGCCAAGTACAAAGGGGCGCTTAGCGCCCCTCATTAGTTTAAGGAAGTTTGTATGTCGTTTCGCATCCTTCAGTGTGTCGCTGTATTAAGTTTCGGTGGCGCTTTTTTTCCTTCTACGTTATCTGCAACGCCCTCTGATCCGATTTTTTCTCAAGTTCAACCTCTTGCTGCTTCATCTTTGATTTTAGATATTGCCAACGTAGGTGCTGGTTTAGTGGCTGTGGGTGAACGTGGTCATGCTCTGGTGTATGACGGCAGTTGGCATCAAGTAGCAACGCCCGTGAGTTCACAGCTGACCAAAGTCTTTTTTCTCAATGAAAAACGCGGTTGGGCTGTAGGTCATGATGCAACCATTTTACAGACTCAGGATGGTGGCCAAACTTGGCAGCAGCAGATGCATTCGCCCGAGATTGAAAAACCATTCCTCGATGTGGTGTTTTTAGACGAAAACAATGGTATTGCCATTGGTGCTTACGGTTTGTTTTATCGCACCAACGATGGCGGTGCCCAGTGGCGCGAGGAGTTCCATGAGGAGCTCTTAGCAGAAGAAGATGTGGCTTATTTGGCGGAGTTAAAAGGCAGCGATCAATCGGCCTATTTGAGTGCGCGCGCTTCATTATTGCCGCACTTTAATCGTATTTTAACCTTAACCGATGGACGTTTATTATTGGTTGGCGAGCTGGGCTTAGTCGCTGTTTCTGGCGATCAAGGTAAAACATTTACGCGTACCAATTTTGATTACGATGGTTCTATGTTTAACGCCGTAGAAACGAAAAATGCTGTGTATGTGATGGGCCTTCGCGGTCATATATTCAAAGCTGATGTGAGTTTAAGCCAATGGAATCAAATAGAACTGCCTGTGCAATCCTCAATCAACGGTGCCATGGTTGTTTCTGACGACGCGCTATATTTAGTGGGAAATGCGGGGATAGTGATCAAGCTAAATGAGGACGACACTAGCAGTATCGTGACTCGTCGCCAAGGGGAAAACTTAGTGTCTATTGCGAAGGATAATCAAGGGAATATGTGGTTATCCGGCAGCCAAGGGCTGTTTATTCTTAAGCCATAAAATTTTAAAACTACAATAAATAACAGGGCCGAGAAGATGTTAGAAAAACTGGTCAACGGATTTGAGTCATTTTTGTTTCGCAATCGCGCATGGGTCGTCGGCATTTTTGTGTTTTTGACGTTGTTTTTTGGCTATCAGGCCAGTCAACTCAAAATGGATGCGGCTTTTATCAAAAATATTCCACTGCAGCACAGTTATATGCAGACCTACCTGAAACACCAAAAAGATTTTGGTGGTGCCAACAGCATCATGGTGGCGGTTGAGGATACCAGCGGTAATATTTTTAATGCTAACTATTTTGATACCTTAAAAAATGTGCATGATCAGCTGTTTTTTATTCCAGGGGTTGACCGTGCGCAGGTGAAATCAATTTTTTCGCCTTCCACTCGTTTTACTGAAGTCGTTGAGGATGGTTTTGCTGGCGGGCCTGTTATTCCAGCGGATTTTTCAACTTCAGTGTCTGGGTTAGAAACGGTTCGCGATAATATTGAAAAAGCAGGGATTGTCGGCCGATTAATTGCTAACGATTACAGTGCGGCTATGGTGTCGGCTCAATTAATGGATTTTGATCCACAGACGGGTAAACCGCTTGATACTATTGCTTTTGCTGCACAATTAGAAAAAGAGCTTAGGGGCAAGTTCGAAACCGATAAGGTTAAAATTCACATCATAGGTTTCGCCAAAATGGCGGGGGATGTGGCTGATGGTGCTAAGGGGGTATTGCTGTTCTTCGTGATCGCGATTTTGGTCACCGCCATCATGGTTTACCTCTTTTCTAAATCCATCATCTTGACCATGCTGCCACTGGTCTGCAGTTTAACGGCTGTGGTCTGGCAGCTTGGTTTATTGACTGTGATAGGTTTCGGTCTCGATCCTATGTCGATTCTGGTACCGTTTTTAGTCTTCGCCATCGGTGTGAGCCACGGGGTGCAGATCATCAATGCTGTACGGCGCCGAGTGCTTGACGGGCAAACGACAAAAGCGGCTTCGGCGTCGGCATTTCGTAGTTTATTAGTGCCGGGTGGTGTGGCATTACTGTCCGATACTGTTGGTTTTATTACCCTGTTATTTATCGATATTGGGATTATTCGCGAGCTGGCGATTTCTGCCTCGCTCGGTGTGGGCGTGATCATTTTCACTAACCTTATCCTGTTGCCTTTGGTGATTTCTTTTACTGAAATCAAAGTCAATAAACACGCAGAACCGACCGCTGAAGAAGTGCGAACTGAGGCTATTTGGCGCTTCATGGCGCGTTTTGCAACGCCTAAATATGCTGTGGTAGTCATTATTGCCACTGTGGTGTTGTATTTTGTGGGTTTGCAACAAGCCAATCAGATGAAGATTGGTGACTTACAGGGCGGCGCGCCAGCGTTACATCAAGATTCGCGTTATAACCTCGATACCTTCTTCATCACAGATCATTTCTCTATCACCACAGATGTGATGACTGTGATTGTTGAGGCAGCACCTGAAGCCTGTACTTACCACGATGTGCTCACTCAAATTGATCAGTTTGAGTGGTTAGTGCGCAATACCCCTGGGGTGGAGTCGACTGTGAGTTTGGCGTCAGTCGCTAAAAAAGTGAATGCAGGCTTCAACGAAGGTAATCCAAGATGGGAAGTGTTGCCGCGTACAACGGCGAGCTTAGTACAGGCTATTGGCCAAATTCCCACGACTTCAGGTTTATTAAATGGCGATTGTTCTGTCATGCCTGTGTATCTGTTTATGAAAGATCACAAGGCCGAAACCATAGAAACTGTGGTCGCTAAGGTCAAAGCCGTCGCCGCGAAAATGGACAACGAGAAGTTGCAGTTTAAACTGGCGTCGGGTCCTGTGGGTGTAATGGCAGCGACTAACGAAGCGGTGGCTGAGGCACAGTTACCTATGATGATATACGTCTATGGTGCAGTGTTTGTACTCTGCTTAATCAGCTTTAAATCTTTTAAAGCCACTGTGGCGGTCATTATTCCGTTATATGTCGTGTCGACACTGGCACAAGCCTTGATGACTCAGCTCGATATTGGCTTAGCTGTCAGTACCTTACCTGTCATTGCACTGGGGGTTGGTATTGGTGTGGATTACGGTATTTATATCCTCTCGACTATGTCGTCTAAGCTATCAAATGGTATGCCAGTGCAACAGGCTTACTATGAGGCGTTGGTCGAACGGGGTAGTGCGGTGATCTTTACGGGCCTTACATTGGCGATTGGTGTCAGTACTTGGTTCTTCTCGGCACTTAAATTCCAAATGGACATGGGAATATTGTTAACATTCATGTTTGTGGTAAATATGCTCGGTGCCATAATTATCCTACCTGCATTGGCCGCCATTTTCTGGCGCCAACCTAAGTAGAGTCTACAAATGGGGAGCTAAGCTCCCCATTTACTTTTGAATACTTAGTCTGCTTTATCGATTGTTTGGTCATTTGTCATTCCTTGTTTACGCAAATACTGGATTTCAAGAGGATGTACCACTAAAATTTTCCTCGAAATACAGCGGTTTTAGTAATAAACTTCGCGCGACGATCTAGATCACATTAATTTATCTGCGATTGTTAAGCCGAAGCATCCAAATAATGAAAAAAGCGCTGCCATAGACGCTTAAGGAAACAGCAACATGGCCTTGAAAGATGCAATGCCTTCAGTACTACTTGAAAATGTAGTCAGTTTAATTCACGCTAAAGTCCCTAATTCACAAGCCAAGCAAGTTGAACAGTTCGCCACCTGCCTTTATGCCCACATGTCGAAAGACGATCTCAATGCGCGTAATGACAGTGATTTATACGGTGCGGTTCTCAGTTTATGGAACGCCCTGAACAAAACACCAAAAGGTAACACTCATCTGAGAGTGTTCAATCCTAGCCAAGCCAAACACGGCTGGCAATCTACTCACTCGATCATTGAAGTTATCCAACCTGACATGCCATTCTTGGTCGATTCAGTTGGTATGGCATTGAATCGTATGGGTATTACTGCTCACATGATGTTGCACACTCCACTGGCCATTGAGCGTTCAGAAAGTGGTGTGACGAATGTCACTTATCTTAATCAGAGCCCTGAAAGCACTGAGCATGTCGCCGTATTTTTGATTGAAATTGACCGTCAAAGCAGCACGGTTGATATCAAAGCATTAGAGCGCGAAATTCAGTCTGTGCTTGCCGATGTCGCTTCATCAGTCAACGACTGGGAAGTCATGTCTGCCAAGTTGGCTGAGATGATCAAGGAATTGCCAAAACGTCCGTTCCCGGGCGATAAGCAAGAGTTAGAAGAAGCGATTAACTTCCTGACTTACTTGAATAATCATCACTTTACGCTATTAGGTTACCGTCAATACGATTTGAAACGTGTCGAAGGTGACGTTGAGTTAGTGCCTAATATCGCCTCTAGTTTAGGTTTGATGAACAAGCACACTAAAGCGCAACCTGAGCAAGGTTTGTTGTTATCTAGCTTCTCCGATAGTGCCCGCAAAGAAGCCTTAGATCACAGCTTACTGATCCTCACTAAGAGCAGCGCTAAGAGCCGCGTGCATCGCCCAGCTTATGTCGATTATATCGGTATTAAGCGTTTCGATAAGAAAGGCAATGTGATTGGCGAAGATAGATTTATCGGTTTATATGCGTCAAACCTGTATAACCGCAGTCCACGTGAAATCCCACTGCTGAATGAAAAAGTGCAGCGTGTGTTAGATCGTTCAGGCTTGACCCCACGTTCACACGACTATAAAGCCCTGCTAAACATCCTTGAGAATTTACCTCGTGACGAGCTAATTCAAGCCAATGTTGATGATTTATCGCACATGGCCCATGGCGTGTTAGAAATGCAAGACAGAGACAAGCTGAAACTCTTTGTACGCAAAGATGGCTTTGGCCGTTTCTTATCCTGTTTAGTGTACGTTTCTAAGGATCGTTACAACACTAAACTCCGCCAAGATACTCAACGTATTCTGGCCCAGCACTTTAACAGCAAAGAAGATGTAGAGTTTACGACTTATTTCTCCGAGTCGACGCTAGCCCGCACTCACTACATAGTCAAAGTTGATAACAATAATATGGATGTAGATGTGGCTGCCATAGAGAACAACTTAATAGAAGCGGCACGTTCGTGGGAAGATAAGTTAAGCACTGCGCTTAACAGTGCACTCGGCGAAGAAGCTGGCACTCATCTGACTAAGCGTTATTTCAATGCGTTTGAGCAAAGCTATAAAGAAGACGTATTGCCAAGTTCTGCCGTCGTCGACATGCAACAGCTCGAAGCACTGGATGATGAACACAAGCTCGGCATGTTGTTCTATCAACCGCAGGAAGCGGCGCTGAACGACAACAAAGTGCGTTTAAAGCTATTCCATAAAGATGAGCCTATTCATCTTTCTGATGTGCTTCCAATGCTCGAAAACTTTGGTCTGCGCGTGATCAACGAGCGTCCATATGAAGTTACGACTTCAGACGGTTCTACCTTCTGGATCTTAGACTTCTTGATGACAGTTAAAGTCGTCAACACAGATAACATCGCTGATAGCCAAGACAGATTCCAAACTGCACTGTCACAAGTGTGGCAAAAGAAGTTAGAAGATGACGGCTTCAACCGCATTATTCTGGCGTCAGGTTTAACCGGTCGTGAAGTCTCTGTATTGCGCGCGTATGCGAAATACATGCGTCAAATCGATGCGACTTTCAGTCAGTCATATATTGAAGAAACCTTCGGTCGTTACCCACAAATCGCTGATTTGTTGGTGAAGATGTTCATCCGTAAATTTAACCCTAAACTGAAAACTCGTACCCTGGGCAAGTTTTTGGAGCAGATCAATTTACGTTTAGACGAAGTGTCTAGCTTAGATGATGACCGTATTATTCGTCGTTATTTAGACTTGATTAACGCCACTCTGCGTACCAACTTCTACCAACTGGATGCCAAAGGCGAATCTAAGAGTTATATCTCGTTTAAATTCATGCCTTCACTGATCCCTGAAATGCCACGTCCACTGCCGAAATTCGAAATATTCGTTTATTCGCCACGGGTTGAAGGTGTGCATTTACGTTACGGTAAAGTGGCTCGTGGTGGTCTGCGTTGGTCAGATCGTCGTGAAGACTTCCGTACCGAAGTATTGGGTTTGGTAAAAGCACAGCAAGTGAAAAACACTGTGATTGTGCCTGTGGGTGCTAAAGGTGGCTTTGTTTGTAAACAATTGCCAACTGAAGGCGGCCGTGAAGCTTTCTTCACCGAAGGTCAAGAATGTTACCGCATCTTTATCCGTGCATTGCTCGATATTACCGATAACATTTTGAACGGTGAAATCGTCCATCCATTGGATGTGGTTCGTCACGATGAAGATGACCCCTATTTAGTGGTAGCAGCCGATAAAGGCACAGCGACTTTCTCTGATATCGCGAACTCGATTTCCCTCGAATACCGCTTCTGGCTCGGTGATGCATTCGCATCGGGTGGCAGCAACGGTTATGACCATAAGAAAATGGGTATCACGGCCAAAGGCGGCTGGGAATCGGTTAAGCGTCATTTCCGCGAAGTCGGTATTGATTGCCAAACTACAGACTTTACCTGTTTAGGTATAGGTGACATGGCGGGCGACGTATTCGGTAACGGTATGTTGTTGTCTAAGCACACTAAACTGGTTGCAGCCTTTAACCACATGCATATCTTTATCGATCCAAATCCGGATACGGCATTAAGTTATGATGAACGGGCGCGTTTATTCGCTCTGCCACGTTCAAGCTGGGAAGACTACAGCAGCAAGTTGATTTCTAAAGGTGGCGGTATTTTCCTCCGTTCATCTAAATCAATTCCATTATCGGCAGAGATGAAGCAAATGTTGGCCACAGAGAAAACCTCTATGACCCCAACTGAGCTGATGAAAGAACTGTTGAAAATGCCAGTGGATTTGATCTGGAACGGCGGTATCGGTACGTATGTGAAATCTTCACGTGAAACCCACGCTGAAGTCGGCGATCGTGCCAACGATGCTCTACGTGTCAACGGTGGCGAACTGCGCGCTAAGATAGTCGGCGAGGGCGGTAACTTAGGTTGTACTCAGTTAGGTCGTATTGAATATGCGTCTAATGGCGGTCGCATCAACACTGACTTCGTGGATAACGTTGGTGGTGTGGACTGTTCAGACAACGAAGTGAACATCAAGATTTTGCTGAACGCTATGGTGACTGAAGGTGAACTGACGCTTAAGCAGCGTAACCGTTTACTGGAAGAAATGACTGAAGAAGTCGGCCAAATCGTACTACAAGACTGTAAAGATCAAACTCGTACTATCTCTGTGACTCAAGTGCGCGGTGCTGAGCAGTTAAAAGAGCAGATCCGCTTTATCCAGTACCTGGAAAAAGAAGGCAAGTTAGACAGAGCGTTAGAGTTCTTACCGTCTGACGATGAGCTAGCTGAACGTTTAGCCAGTGGTCGTGCATTAACGCGCCCAGAGCTATCAGTATTGGTTGCTTATGCGAAAATGGTACTGAAAGAGCAATTAGTGACGCCAGAAATCACTGAAGATACTCTGTTAAGCCAACTGCTTATCGCGTATTTCCCGAAAAAACTTCAGGAAAAATACAGCGACAAAATGGCAACCCATCCACTGCGTGGCGAAATCATTGCGACCTCACTCGCCAATGAACTCGTCAACGACATGGGCTTGAATTTTGTTCAACGTATGCAAGATGAGACTGGTGCCTCAGTTGCCGACGCGGCAATTTGTTACACTATGGCTCGCGAAGTATTTGGTTTAGCTGAATTAACTAAATCGATCACTGACTTAAACGGCATAGTTCCGGCTGTGGTTCAAGGTGAAATGCTGCATCAGTTACGCCGCAATATGCGTCGTGCTAGCCGCTGGTTCCTCCGTCACCGTAACCGCTCTTGGAGCATCGAACAAACCGTTGCCTTCTTCAAACCAGTATTTGAACAAATTAAAGATAATGTTCATTTATATCTGGTAGAAGAAGAAGCGAAGGGTATCCAATCTGAGATCAATGCTTTGGTCAAAGAAAACGTACCACAAGCTGTGGCAACCATTGTGGCTAACATGAGCACCTTGTTCTCTGCCTTAGACATTGCCCAAATTGCGCAAACAGAAGATAAGACAGTGGCATTAGTGGCTGAAACTTACTTCAAACTCGGCGCCCGCGTTGAGCTGCACTGGTTCTTAGAACAGATCAGCGCTCAACCTGTAGCGAACCATTGGCAAGCACTGGCTCGTGCCGCCTTTAGGGAAGAGTTAGATTGGCAACAACGTGCATTAAGTTCAGTTGTCTTAAGAACCTGCAGTGCAACCTGTGATGCCGAAAGTGTGATTTCTCAGTGGATTGAGATAAATCAAGGCTTATTGGAAAGATGGTTCCATATGCTAGCTGACTTTAAAACGTCGCAAATCCATGAGTTTGCTAAGTTCTCTGTCGCCCTACGTGAACTTAACCTTCTGATCCTTCATTGCGAAGGCCAAAAGTAAACTTATTATAACAATCAGAAGCCCTGGCGATCGCCGGGGCTTTTTTTAGGTCGAGGAAAGTACATGTTTTATAAAATCGCACAGAAAGTCATGTTTCAGATGGATCCTGAGCGAGCTCACCATCTTGCTATAGGCAGTTTAAAAATGACCGCCAATAGCCGGTTAACGTGTCTATATGGACAAACGATTGCACCCGCTCCTGTCAGCTTTATGGGGTTGACCTTTCCTAACCCAGTGGGACTCGCTGCCGGTATGGACAAGGACGGCGAATCGATTGATGCCTTTCATGCGATGGGATTTGGTCATATTGAAGTGGGTACAGTTACCCCAAGACCACAGCCTGGTAACGATTTACCCCGTCTATTTAGATTAAAGCCTGCCAAAGGCATCATTAATCGCATGGGGTTTAATAATAAGGGTGTCGATAATCTGGTCAAAAATTTGATCGCTAAAAAGACCGATATTATGGTTGGCGTTAATATTGGCAAAAATAAAGACACGCCAGTAGAACAAGGTAAAGACGATTATTTGATCTGCATGGATAAAGTTTATCTCCATGCGGCTTATATTGCGGTGAATATTTCATCACCCAATACCCCAGGATTACGATCGCTACAATATGGCGATCTATTAGATGAATTATTGAGCGCAATTAAAGCCAAGCAACTTGAGCTGGCCGAAAAGCATAAAAAATACGTGCCCATCGCGCTTAAAATTGCTCCAGATTTAACCATCGAAGAAATTGAAAATATCGCGCAAGCTTTGATTAAAAACAAATTTGATGGCGCAATTGCGACCAATACTACTTTAACACGTGATGGTGTTAGCGGTCTTGCCAACGCCAATGAAAGCGGCGGCTTAAGTGGCAAACCTTTAACTGAGCTGTCTACTAAAGTGATTAAGCAATTGGCAATTTGGCAGATCCCGATCATCGGTGTGGGCGGTATTAATAGCGCTGAAGATGCCTTAGCCAAATTCGATGCGGGCGCCACTATGGTTCAGATTTATTCGGGTTTTATTTATCAAGGTCCGAAGTTAATTAAAGAAATAGTGAATGCATACCGCTTGAAATAATGATCTTAGGATTAAGATAACGATCTAAAATAAGATCTTATTCTTTAACAGCGATCTAAAATGATCCTTAGATCGCTGTTAAGATCTTACAATAGAACGACTAAGTAACTGTTAAATAATTTGTATTTTATTATTTTTATTTTGATATTGGATAAAATATCTACTATTATGTCCCAGTGTTCAAATATTGGGTCACCGTTATGTTATTAATGCCGCAAAAAGATTGGCAATGGAAATATAACGATTCGTATGGTGTATTAGGCGTATCGTTAGGTTCCGAGATAGAATTTCTGACGTCTTATAAAGCAAAATTACTCATTCCAGATGCCTTATCAAGCATGGAATTTAATATTGCGCACGCCAAATTCTATATGAACTTACTCGATAGATTGCCTAAAACCCTGTCTTTGTCCGATGCCGCTATTGTTCAAATTGCGCTCAATGCCACCGCAGCCCATTTTATGCTGACACCGCAAATGCCTAAATCATGGTTTTTTGATACCAGTGATGTCTGTGTTTATAGCGATGTAGGTAAAGTCTTTGAACTTAAATGCCAAAAGCAAAGGGCACTCGTGCTTGTGGTTGAAAACACCCTGCAATCGGCCTTAGTGATGTTATTATCGCCCGAATGTGTTTTATCCGGTGCTAAAACTATGGTGCAGTTTGAAACCATCAAAGTGATGCATAATCGCTTACACCCCCTACGTGCGCAGCGCCACGTGGTTGCGGCATAGCGTAGTTGTAGATCAATAGTCATTATTGGTTTTTGATATCTATTATTAGCCGATAATTCGCTTAAATCTCCATAGCATTAGTGCGCTATCCGTACTCTTTTCTGCTAAGAAAGCTTTTATCTAAAATTAGTCACGTGACTCTTCAACACCTTTCTATCGAATGCTACCCAACGATAATTTGTGAGTCTTATTACTCTAAACTCGGCTCAGCTTTTTCTATCAAATAGAAGGAGAGTGACGAGGCAAAGGCTAAAAAGAACACAGATCGCAATATTCCGTCATGGATTGCAAGCATTTTAAAGTGAATTTATTCCTTATTGATAATAAGCTCATTTGATCCACATAGATCGGTTTGCCATGGCATTTACTCGGCGACTCGCAGCTAGTCCATCCGTGGATGCTCGACCCTGAAGAATCCCCTGATGATTTACATATAAATCATTAGATTGGAGTGAACTTACACCTTGAAGTGTGATCTGATGGAAGTGCGAACAAACATCAATCACAGGGCTTCAAGG